>JAEHDK010000468.1 GCA_016880465.1 Micromonosporaceae bacterium | reverse complement strand
TCGTCCGCGCCGACCACAACGCGGTCGCCACCCTCAACGGCGCCAACGACGCGCTCGCCCGCCTCGGCCAGTGGGTCGAGGCCGCAAACAACGCGCACCGGCTCGTCGTCCCCCTCATCGACACATACTTCATCCCCGACGTCTACCGGCCGAAGGTTGACCCGCGGGCCACCGCCGAACAGAAGGCTGAGGCGCGGGCAGTCGCGATCGGTAACGCCACCGCCGCCGTCCTGCAAGGCATCACGCTCGGCCTGGACCCGATGACCGCGCTGCAACAGATCTACGTCGTGCACGGCCGGCCCGGCATGTACGCGAAGATCAAGGTGGCGTTGGCCCAGTCCCGCGGCCACGAGGTGTGGACCGAGGATCTGTCCGACAGCCGTGCCGTCGTTGCCGGCCGCCGCCGAGGCACCGACGTCATCGAACGGGTCACCGTCACCATGGAGCAGGCACGCAAGGCCGGCTGGACCCGCAACGACAACTACGCGAAGACGCCGCAGGACATGCTGTGGGCCCGCGCCGCGTCCCGGGTGTGTGACCGGATCGCGTCCGACGCGTTGATGGGCATCGCGAGCGTGGAGGAGATCCAGGACGAGCTCGCGCTCGTAACCAGCACGGGGACGCGGATCGTGGCACCGCGCCGCCGTGTCGCTGCCCAGCAGCCGGCCGAACTGTCGGCATCAGCCGAACCCCCGCTCGACGAAGAGCCGGGGCATGACACCGAGCCCGAGCAGACCGAACAGCGGCCGTCGACGTCTCGGCGGGGCAGCCGCCGGGCGGCACCCGTGGAACAGGTACCGGAACCGGAGCCAACCGCAGACACGGCCTCACCGCTGGACGGACTTGACCCCGAGGACTGGCCGCCTACCGCGCAGCCCGGTGGAGGTGCGCCGTGACGCCGCCGATCCAGCAGTGGATCCTCGTCGAACTCGACGGAGCGCACGTGTTCGAGGACAAGGGTGCTGCGCTCAACGCCGCACTCGCACGGGCCGGCACCACGCAGGGCATCACCGTACGCGGCCCCGGCGGGCAGGAATGGCTCGTCGTACGCCGCGACCCGCATGTCACCATCGTCACGCAGCGGGAGTTGTGATGACGCCCGACCTGACGCCGCTGCTCGTCGTCACCGTGCACGGCCGGCCGCGGCCCAAAGGCAGCCTGAAGCCGTTCATCGCCGCGAACGGGCGGCTCCGCAACCGGGAACAGAACGACACCACCGGCTACTGGCGCAACGACGTAGCCGGCGCAGCGCACGACCAGATCCGCTGCGGATGCCCGGACCCGGACTGCACCACCCTCAAACCGGGGTACCCGTACCTCGGGGCGGTCGCAGTCACCATCGACCTGCTGTTCCCGCGACCCAAATCGGCCAAGCCGGCAGCGCTGCCCAGCACCCGCAGCACCGGTGATGTGGACAAGTTGACCCGAAACATCTTCGATGCCCTCCAAGACGCGGGCGTCATCAAGGACGACTCCCAGGTCGTCGACGAGCGGATCTCGAAGCGATACACCGACGCCGCGCCCGGCGCCGACATCACGGTGTGGCCGGTCGCCGCGGTCGTGCCGAAGGAGTCCGGTACCCCGGGCCGTGACGCGACTCCGGCCCGGGGCGCCGGTGCGCAAGTGAGTGTGCCATGACACCGCCGCCCGACGACGCCGCCCTCAACGCGCGGCTGACCGCCCGGCTCGACCAGGTCGCCGCGCACCTGCGTGACCTGGTCAACGCCGCCCGGAAACACAAGGCCGTCCGTGTGTGCAACGTTCCCGGCTGCGCCGGCGCCGAGGTGGCCGTGGCCCTCAACGACCTGGACTGCGTCGACGTACATTCCCTCGCGTTCGTCGCCATCGCCCACCTCGCCGGGCAACCGGCACCGTCCACAAAGGAGGCCACAAGTTGACCGGCTACAGCGCGGCACCGCAGGTCGAACGCATCGCCGAGAAGCTCATCGCAGCCCACCACCAGCACCTGGCCACCGTGCCCATCCGGTACGTGTGGCGGGACAAGGCCGCCCAGTCCAAGGGCAACATCGTGTTCGGCAAGGCCCGCAAGGTGTCCGGGTTGGCCGCGCACCTGGTGCACCTCGTCCGCGACGACGAGCCGCCCGACGAGGTCGAGTTCTTCGTCATCGAGATCGCCGCGGACATGTGGCCCACCCTCACCGACGCCCAGCAGACCGCACTGATCGACCACGAACTGTGCCACCTGGGTGTGGACATTCCGGAAGGGGGCGACAAGGACCGCAGCCTGGTTGTGCGCGGCCACGACCTGGAGGAGTTCGCCGCGGTCGTCGGCCGGCACGGCCTGTGGCGTCCGGCCGTCGAAACGTTCCACGCCGCGGTGGCGATGCAGTTGACCCTCGACGACATCGCAGCACCGTCGCACGGCAAGGCGAAGGAGTAGACGGTGGGCAGCATCTTCGGCGGCCGTTCGGCGCAGCCGACCCCCGAGGAGACCGCGGCCAGGCTGATGCGGCTGACCGCCGCCGTCGACCAGGCCACCGCCGTGGTTGACGAGGCCCTACGCGTGCACCGCGGCGACCGGGCGATCACCGACCTGTGCCTGGACGTGCGCAGCGCGCTGGGCCGGGGCAAACCATGATGTGCGCGTGGTGCGGCGCCGTGCTGGTCGATGCCTTCGGCGCGCCGTCGTGGGACCTGTTCGACAGGCCCGACGGGACGTTGGCGTTCGTCTGCCGCGACCGGTGCAAGCCGACCCGGCAATGGCGGTACCGGTTCGACCCCGACTACCTGCTGGACCGGGTGCTGCCCGTCTACGACCTGCTGCGGCCGCCTGTGTGGGAGGCCGTCCGTGCCTAACACCAGCGAGCTGATGCGCGTGTCCGGGGCCACCTTCCGGCAGGTCGACCACTGGGTGCGCCGCGGCTGGCTGCGGGAAGACGACACCATCCCGCTCGGCCAGGGCCACCCGCGGCAGTTCCCGGCCGTGGAGATGCAGGTCGCCTGCATCATGGTCCGGCTCATCAAGGCCGGCCTGACCGTCGAGGCGGCGCACACCGTCGCACGTGGACAGTCCCAACTCGCCCCCGGCGTCCTGGTCCTCGTCGGGCAGGAGGTGCCGGTCAATG
>JAEHDK010000467.1 GCA_016880465.1 Micromonosporaceae bacterium | reverse complement strand
GGGGCATCGCGGCCACCGCGGTCGTCCGGGGTGGGTGGCCAGCTGGGGAAGATCGTCGCGCTCGGCCTCGTCCTCGGGCTGGCGATCTGGGCGGCATTCCCGCTCATCGAGCACCGCGCCTGGGTCGGCCTGGGTATCGAGGCGACCGTCGTCGCCGTGGTCGGCTACGTGTACCTTTCCCCGGCCCGGGTACCCGCCAAGTACCTCCTGCCCGGCACGCTGTTCCTCGTCGCCTTCCAGGTCCTGCCCGTGCTTTACACCGTGAGCACCGCGTTCTCGAACTTCGGCGACGGCCACCGCGGCAGCAAGCAGGACGCCATCGTGGCGATCCAGACCGCCTCGGTGGTCCAGGTGCCCGGGTCGACCGAGTACCGGCTGTCCATCGCGACCACCGGCACCGACCCGGCCACCGGCCCGCTGGTCTTCCTCCTGGTGGATCCGGCCGGCACCGCATTCGTGGGCGACACCGATGGGCTGCGACCGCTGCCCGGTGCGACCGTCTCCGCCGGCCGGGTTACCGCGGCCGCCGGCTACACCCTGCTCAACCTCGGTCAGGCCGGCGCCCGCAGTGCACAGATCACCGACTTGGCCGTACCCACCGCGGCCGGAGCCATCCGGTCCCAGGGCATCTCCCGGGCGTACGAGGGCCGAGCCACCCGGCAGTACGACGCCGGGTGCGACTGCGTCACCGACACCGCGACCGGCCGGGTCTGGCGGGCCGACGGAGCTGTCGGGTCCTTTGTGGACGATACCGGCGACCGGTTGCCGCAGGGCTGGCGGGTGAACGTGGGCTTCGCGAACTTCACCCGGGTGGTGACCGACCGGACGGTCGCCGGGCCGTTCTTCGGGATCGTCATCTGGAACTTCGCGTTCGCGCTCGGCTCGGTGTTCGTCACGTTCGTGCTCGGGCTGCTGTGCGCGTTGGCACTGCACTCGCAGCGGGTGCGGGGCCGCCGGGCGTACCAGGTCCTGCTCGTCCTGCCGTACGCCATGCCGTCGTTCGCGATGCTGCTGGTGTGGCGGGACATGTTCAATGCGGACTTCGGGTTGGTCAACCGGATGCTGGGCCTCGACGTCGACTGGTTCGGTGGCACCTGGTCCGCCCGGCTCGCGGTCATCGGGGCGCAGCTCTGGCTCGGCTACCCGTACATGTTCCTGGTGTCCATGGGCGCGCTACAGGCCATCCCACGGGAGCTGGGCGAGGCCGCCACGGTGGACGGGGCGAATGCCTGGCAGCGGTTCCGCCGGGTCACCCTGCCGCTGCTGCTCGTCGCCCTCACGCCGCTGCTGATCTCGTCGTTCGCCTTCAACTTCAACAACTTCACCGCGATCTATCTGACGACGCAGGGCGCGCCGTTCCCGGCGGACAACCCGAACGCGGGCGGGACCGATCTGCTGATCACCTACATGTTCCGCACGGCGTTCGGCCCGCAGGGCATCCAGTACGGCTTCGCGGCGGCCATCTCGGTCTACATCGTCGCCCTCGTCGCGGTCATCTCGGCAGTGAGCTTCCGCCGTACCCGGGCCCAGGAGGAGGTGTACTCGTGAGCGGAGCGGAGCGAACTGGGCTTGATGTGAGCGCAGCCGGGCGCTGGGTCCGCGGCGTCGGCTGGCGGCACGGTGTCGGGCTGCTGGCTGTCGCGTTCTCGCTGTTCCCCATCGTGTTCGTGGTGTCGGCGGCCATCAACCCGTTGGGCACGCTCTCCTCCAGCGAGCTGGTGCCCACCGGGGGGACCGGGGAGCACTTCGTCGAGCTGTTCCGCCGCCAGCCGTTCGCGCGCTGGTACCTGAACTCCGTCGTCATCGCGGCCGTGGCGTCCGCCGTGGCGGTGTTCCTGTCGGTCCTGGCGGCGTACGCGTTCAGCCGGGTGCGCTTCACCGGCCGGCGGGTGGGGCTGGTCTCGTTGCTGGTGATCCAGATGTTCCCGCAGTTCCTCGCCCTCGTGGCGATCTTCCTGATCTTCACGAAGATCACGGACTACTGGCCGGAGGTGGGGTTCAACACCGCGGCCGGCCTGATAATCCTCTATCTGGGCGGCGCCCTCGGGGTAAACACCTGGCTCATGAAGGGCTTCCTGGACACCGTGCCGCGGGAGCTGGACGAGTCGGCCACTATGGACGGCGCCAGCCACGCGCAGGTGTTCTTCCGGATCATGCTGCCGCTGGTCGCACCGATCCTCGCGGTCACCGGGCTGCTCGTGTTCATCGGCTCCATCAACGAGTTTCTCCTCGCCAACATCTTCCTCACCAACACCTCGTCGAAGACCCTCTCCGTCGGCCTGTTCGGCCTCCTCACCGCGGAACGCGACAGCAACTTCGGCATGTTCTGCGCCGGCTCGCTGCTCACCGCGATCCCGACGGTCGTCGTGTTCCAGGTGCTCCAGCGCTACATCGTCAGTGGCCTCACGGCGGGCGCGGTGAAGGGGTGAACCTGCTCGGCCTCCCGCACCACGACGGGTCACCGCTCTACGTGTCCACCCCGGCACCGGACCTGGGCGACACCGTCACGGTGTTCGTACGCACGCCGGCCACCGTACGGACCGTGCAGGTACGGTCCACACCGGACGGTGAGCCGCATTTCACGGCCGCGGTCGTGGATCGGGTCGACGGCGCCGAGCGGTGGTGGCGGGCCGAGGTCGAGGTGCGCAACCCGGTGACCAGGTACCGGTTCCTGCTCGACGAGTCGTGGCTGACCGCCCAGGGGGTGTCCGCGCACGATGTCCCGGACGCGACCGACTTCCGGCTGGTTGCGGACGATCCGCCACCGAGCTGGGCGGCGGATGCGGTGGTTTACGAGATCTTTCCGGACCGGTTCGCCCGCTCCGCCGCCGCGGCGGAGCGCCGGCCGCCGGACTGGGCGATCCCGTGCGACTGGGACACGACCGAGGTGATCGGGCGCGGGCCCGAGACGCCGTACCAGTTCTACGGCGGCGACCTCGACGGCATTGCCGAGCGGCTCGACCATGTGGCGCAGCTCGGCGCCAACACGGTGTATCTCACGCCGGTGTTCCCGGCCCGGTCGAACCACCGGTACGACGCGGCCGCGTTCGACCGGGTCGATCCGTTGCTCGGCGGCGATCCGGCCCTGCGGCGGCTGGCCGACGCGGTACACCGGCGGGGCTGGCGGCTGCTCGGCGACCTGACCACCAACCACTGCGGCGACACGCATCCCTGGTTCACCGCGGCGGCGGCGGACCCGGCCGCCGCCGAGCGCGACATGTTCTACTTCGATCCCAAGACCGGGGACTACGAGGCGTGGTACGGCATCCGGTCGCTGCCGAAGTTCAACTGGGGCAGCACCGAACTGCGGCGACGGTTCCTCGACGGTCCGGACAGCGTGACCGCGCGGTGGCTTGACGGCTTCGACGGGTGGCGGGTCGACGTGGCGAACATGACCGGCCGCAGCGGCGCCGACGACTTCACCCACGAGGTCGCGGCGCTGCTGCGCCGGGCCGCGGTGGCGGCGCGACCGGATGCCGCACTCGTGGCCGAGCATTTCCACGACGCCAGCGGGGACCTCGACCGCGACGGCTGGCAGGGCACGATGAACTACGCCGGCTTCCTCCGCCCGGTGTGGTCCTGGCTGCGCTCCGACGACCTCGACCTCACCAACTTCCTGGGCGTACCGCGCCGGGTGTACCGCCGCGCCGGCCGGGCGGCCGTGGACACGATGCGCGCCTTCGCCGCCCACATTTCGTGGCGCGCCTACCTGCACTCGTGGACCCTGCTCGGCTCGCACGACACGGCGCGCATCCGTACGGTCGTCGGAGCTGCCGCCCGGCAGGAGGTCGCGGCCGGTCTGCTGCTGACGCTGCCCGGCGTACCGATGGTGTTCGCCGGCGACGAGATCGGCCTGACCGGGACCAACGGCGAGGACTCCCGTACGCCCTATCCGTGGCGGCGCCCGGCGGAGTGGGACACCGCGACGCTCGCCCGGTACCGCGCGCTGATCGCGCTGCGCCACCGGTACGCCGCGCTGCGGTACGGCGGCCTCCGCTTCGCGCACGTGGCCGACGACGTGCTGGTGTTCCTGCGCGAGACGGCCGGCGAGCGGCTGCTCATCCAGGCACGGCGGTCGTCGGGTGCCCCGGTGCGGCTGCCGCTGCCGGCAAGCGACGCGGTCTACGGTGGCGCACCGGCCCTGGTACCCGATGCGGCTGGAACCATTGTCCTGCCCGGCGATGGGCCGTCATTCGCGGTGTGGCGGCTGCGCTGAGATCGGGCGGCGCGGGAGAATCACGCGCTGATCCACTTCTCGCAACCCTCGCTGTGTCCCTTGCCAACGGCAGGGGTGTTCCATCCGTTGACCTCTCATCGAACGCCGAGTTACCGTGCCGGCGGGATCGAGGTGTGATCAGTGTGGCGGCTGTGGTCCGCGCTGACTCCCAACTTCAGCGTGCTCGCACGGGACGCGTACTTCACCGGTGACTTCACCGACTCGATCGAGGGCATGACCTACCAGGTCGGCAGCCCACGGTTCGCCGCCTCGGCGGACACGGTGCTGGGGTGCCCGCGGGCGGCACGGCGAACATCGGGATCACCGAGATCCCGAGCGCCGGCGACCAGAGCGGCCTGCTGCTGCTGATGCGGGACGCCGAGTTCAACGAGGAGGCCCTGCTGGTACGGGTCTCCTGACCGCACTACGGCTCGTCGTGGTGGTCGCTCCCGGGCGGCCACCACGATGTGTTTGGAGGGCACCTATGCATTGGCGCGGAGGGGCCGCTATGACTGCCGTCTGTCGCGGTCGGCGCTGTCCCACCAGAGTGTCACGATGGCTCGGTCGGGCGGCTCCCCGCCGTACTCCCGGATCAGGTCGGCCAGTTCCTTTCGCCGCTGCGGCGGCACACAGACAGCCCCGGCGGTCGAGTCGACGTACTGCTGGAAGGTTTGTGGCGTCCGCGGCCGGCGCCAGCGCACCACGTGTGGTGCCAGGCCCGCCTCACGCAGCACGGCGATCGCGTCGTCGGCGGTCGGGCGATCCGGTCGGTCGAGGCCGTGCATGGCCTTCCAGTACGGGTTGAGCACCCACATCGGATGCTGCTCGGTCAGCTCCACGACCACCCGGCGGCGCGCCTTCGCCGCCAGGGCAAGCGCGAACTGGGCCAGGTCCGGAACGTTGTAGACGACGTGGTGGCAGACGACGAGGTCCACAGTGGACACCAGCTCGGCCACGTCCGGCCAGCGGCCGACGACGGTGCGTACCGGGATCGACAAGGCGGCGGCGCGGGCGGCCAGACCGTCCAGCATGGACTGACTCTGGTCGACCGCGGTGAGCTCGGTGATCCGGCCCGCGAGCGGCAGGCTCGCCGCGCCGGCCCCGGCGCCGACGTCGAGCACCGTGCCCGGCGGGTCGAGCACCTCGGCCGCCCGCGGGTACGACTCGCCGGCGGGGCTCGCCACCTGCCGGTCGGTGCGCTGGGCGATCGCGGCGGCGGGCAACTGCCACGGCGAGTCCCGTACGGCCGCCGTGAACCGTTCCGGAATCGCCCAGGAGGCGAGTTGCTCGCGCCACCGCGCCGCGGCCGTCATGCCGCCATTCTGCCGCCCAGCAGCGTACGCAGCCCGGCGAGGTACGTGGCGCGGTCCGGCGTACCGAGCCAGACGTACTGCAGGCCGTAGCCCGGTACGAGGCTGAACAGCACGCTGCCGACCGCGACCGGGTCGGCGTCGTCGGGCAGGTGACCCGCGTCGCGGGCGCGCCGGGCGACGGCGACGAACTGGTCGTGCATCGTGCCGTACACCTCCTCGACGAGGTCGCGCAGGGCCGGGTTGCGCAGCGACTCGGCCCACACCTGGACGGCGAACCGGAACGCCCCGTCGGGCTTCAGCTGCGGCTCGAGTGCGGCGAGTACGCTGTCGAGCGCCTCGTCGACCGGTACCGGTGGATCGGCGTCCAGGATCGGCGTGAGGGTGGCGCTGAGCATGCCGATCACCTGCTCGGCGATGGCCCGGGCCAGGTCCTCCTTGCTCTTGAAGTACCGGTACACCGCGCCCACGGACAGCCCGGCCTCGGCGATCACTTCCTGCATCGAGGTGGCGTGGAAGCCGTTGCGGGTGAAGCAGACCCGGGCGGCTTCGAGGATCTGCTGGCGGCGGGCTGCCAGGTGGGCTTCGGACACGCGCGGCACGCGTCACATCGTAAAACGAACGTTCGTTCTTGACAACCGCGGCCTCCGCGCGGGAGCCTGAAGGCGAACGGTCATTCTCCTTGCCGAAGTCCCGATGACTCACCAGGAGTTCCGATGACTCAGCCAGCCACCCACCGGCAACCCCCGGTGCTCGCGGCCGCCGTGCTGATCCCCCTTGCCGTCGTGGTGCTCCAGGCGCTGCTGGTACCGCTGTTCGCCGGCCCGGCATCCCATCTGGCGCCCCGCGACCTGCCGGTCGTCGTCGCCGGTCCGCCGCCGGTCACCGCCGCCCTGGCCGAGCGCCTCCGCGCGGCCGAGCCGGGTGCGTTCCGGGTGACCGCCGTTCCGGACGAGGCGAGCGCGGACCGCGCGCTAAGGAACCGGGAGGCGTACGCGGCCTTCGTACCCGGTGCGGATGGCGTCTCGCTGCACACCGCCTCGGCGGCCAGCCCGACCGTGGCCGCCCTGCTCACCGCCGCCGCCCAGCAGCTCAGCCAGGGTGCTCAGGTCAAGACCGTCGACGTGGTGCCCACCGACCCGGACGACCGGCTCGGTGCCGGTTTCGCCGCAGGCTTCCTGCCGCTGGCGATCACCGGTCTGCTCACCGGCTTCCTGATCGCAGTCGTACTTCGCCGGCGCGGCCCGAGACTCCTGGGTCTCGCCGTCTTCGGCGTCCTTGCCGGGCTGGTCGGCGCGGCCGTCCTGCAGTACTGGCTGGGCGTGCTGCCCGGCACCTACCTGGCGAACGCGGCGGCCGTCGGACTCGTGGCGCTCGCGATCGCGGCCGCGATCGCCGGGCTCGGCGTGGCTCTCGGCCGGGCGGGTCTCGGCCTGGGCGCGGCGCTGGTCTTCCTGGTCGGCAACGCGCTGTCCGGCATCCCTGCCGCACCCGAGCTGTTGCCGCAGCCGTGGGGCGCGGTGGGCCAGTGGCTGCCGATCGGGTCCGGCGGCACGCTGCTGCGCTCGGTGGCGTACTTCGATGGCGCGCGCTCGGCCGGTCCGCTGTGGGTACTCGGCGCCTGGGCCGTGGTCGGCGTCGCACTGGTCCTCGTCCGGCGCGGCGGCGTCCCGCCCCAGGCTGCCGAGCCCGCGGTGGTTGCCGACCAACCGAGCCCCGTCCCTGCCCAGCAGGTCGCTTAGCCGACGGATCGAGGTCCTGATTGCCCCGGCATGTCTCCCCGACGTACGTATGTCGGGGAGACATGCTGCCCGGTGGGGCAACCGGGTTCCGGTGTCAAGCCTCGGCCACCGACCGGGCTAGGCATAGCCGGGCCGGATCCGGCAGGATGCGGCCGTGGAGATCCTTCGACAGCTTCTGCTGTACGGGCACCTGATCGGCTTCGCGCTGCTGCTGGGTGGCACTGTCGCTCAGTACCTCTCCGGCCGGATCCGGATCAACTCGATCATGCTCTGGGGAGCCTTCGTCCAGCTCGGCACCGGGGCGGGGCTCGCGGCCCCGCTGCGGGGCGGCGGCGACCTCGAGCCCGCGCCGGCGAAACTGGCCGTCAAGGGCGCCGTCGCACTGATGATCGCCGCGATGGTCTTCTTCGCCCGCCGTCGCGAGGTCGTCAACCGGGGCCATTTCCTGGCCATCGGCGGGCTGACCCTCGCGAACGCGGCGATCGCGGTGTTCTGGCACTGACCATCGCTCCGGTGTGGTGCAAATCGCCATCAACTGGCCGCTGCGCGGTTGGCGATCCGGGCAAACCCGAACCAATATCAGGTTGTGGGATTGTCGCTACGCAACGTGATACCGGCCTCGATGGCGGAGCCCCCCGGCATCGCGACCGGATCGTCGTACCCGCCACGCCCGGTGGCGGGCAAACAGATTCCACTGCATGACGGATGACAGGCGTACGCTGCCGTCGCTAAGTTGACCGCTACCTGGCAGTACCTTGGGGAAGGAGATCATCTTGCGCAATGCGCGTGGGATGAGGATCGTCGCGGTTCTCGCGGTCGGGGGCCTTGCGCTCACCGCCGCCGCGTGTGGCAATCCTCCAAAGAAAGACACCGGCGCACCACCGGCCGAGAAGTACACCGCCTGCATGGTGACCGACACCGGCGGCATCGACGACCGCTCCTTCAACGCGTCGGCCTGGCAGGGCCTGCAGAACGCCGCGAAGCAGAACTCCAACATCGAGCCGAAGAACGTGCAGTCGACGGCGGAGGCGGACTACGTCCCTAACCTGACCGGCTTCGTCAACCAGAAGTGCAAGTTCATCCTCGCGGTCGGCGGCCTCATGCGGGGCGCCACCGAAACGGTGTCCAAGCAGAACTCGACCCAGCAGTTCGCGATCGTCGACTCGGACGCGCCGGCGCCCAACGTCTACTCGATGCAGTTCGACACCGCTCAGGCCGCGTTCCTCGCGGGCTACCTGGCCGCGGGCATGTCGAAGACCGGCAAGGTCGGCACGTACGGCGGCCTGAAGATCCCGCCGGTGACCATCTTCATGGACGGCTTCGCCGATGGAGTCGCCCAGTACAACAAGGTGAAGTCGGCGAAGGTGCAGGTGCTCGGCTGGGATAAGGCGGCCCAGAACGGCTCGTTCACCAACGACTTCGTGAAGCAGGACGAGGGCAAGAAGGTCAGCGACACGCTGGTCGCCCAGGGCGCCGACGTCATCATGCCGGTCGCGGGCGGCGCGGGCCTGGGTACCGCCGCGGCGGCCAAGGCCGGCGGCAACTACTCGGTCATCTGGGTCGACGTCGACGGCTGCACCAGCGCGGCCCAGTACTGCTCGACCTTCCTCACCACCGTGGTGAAGAACATCCCGGACGCGGTCAAGGATGCCGCGGTCCGCGGAGCCAGCAGCAACGGCGCCCTGCTGACCGGTGGGTTCGTCGGCACGCTGCAGAACAACGGCGTCTCGATCGCGCCCTACCACGAGTACGACAGCAAGGTACCGGCCGCCCTGAAGGGAACCAGTGGCGCCGCGCAAGATGTGAACGCTGCTGTCGACGTTTACAACCAGTCGCTAAAGCCGGAAGATGCTTGGACCCGGCAGGTGCGAGT
>JAEHDK010000048.1 GCA_016880465.1 Micromonosporaceae bacterium | reverse complement strand
GGCTAAGAGACTGCCTATCCGGGCAGCTTCTGGAGCAGGCTGCGCAGGTCGTCGGCGTGGTCCTCCTCGTCGGCCAGCAGCACCTCGATCGTCCGCCGGCTGGTCGGGTCCGCGTCGCCGAGCCAGCGAGCTATCTCGGCGTAGCTGGAGATCGCGATCCGCTCGGCGACGAGATCCTCCTCGATCATGCTGCGGAGCGAGTCGCCCTCCGCATAGTGGGTGTGCGCTCGCCCGGCCAGTACGGCCGGGTTGTAGTCGGGTGCGCCGCCGAGCTGCACGATCCGTTCCGCGGCGAGGTCGGCGTGGCGCTGCTCGTCCTTGGCGTGCTCGAGGAACTCCGCCGCCACGGTCGGCCCGTGTACCCCTTGCGCCATGTAGTAGTGGCGCTTGTACCGCATCACGCAGACCAGCTCGGTGGCGAGGATCTCGTTGAGTACGTCGATGACCCGCTTGACGTCGATGCCGTAGGTGGCGGTCACCGGGCCCTTGGCCATCTCCCGACGCGCGTCGGCACGGATCTGCGCCAGGTCCAGGGCGAACTCGTTCATGGGCTGTTCCTTGCCATCCGGGCCACCGCGCTCGTCACGGTACCGCAGTGGCCGAGCGGGCACCCGGGCTTCGCAGCGATCCGTACGGTGCCTGCCCAGCTTGTCGCGCACCCTGCGGGCGTACGGTACGCCCTTCCCGGCCGCGGTAGCGGCCGCGGTCGACCTCGCGGCGGACCTGGCGACGGGGTTGGGCCGCCGCCGGATCGGTTCGCATCATGCCGGGGCAAGACGAGCCGGCTAGCCACGCCCCGGGGACCTGCTGTCGGGGGCCCGGCGTAGGGTCCCACTACGTCGGCGACTCTCGGAGGTGAGCGCATGCGGCGGCTGCGGGCCCGGCCGGAGTGGCAGTTCTTCACCGCCCTGCCCAGGGCCGATCGGCGGTGGGCCGTGGCCTGGTGGGCGCTGCTGCTCGCGCGCGGGATCCTGCCGGCGGTCCTCGCCATCGCGACCGGCGTACTCGTCGCCGCGGTGCAGGCCGGCCGCCCGCTCGCCGGGCCGCTGGCACTGGCCGGCACGGTGTTCGTGGTCCTGCAGGTGCTCAACCCGGTGCACGTCGCCACGAGCGCCAGCCTCGGCCACCGCACGGCCGCCTGGCTGAACGACCGGCTCGCCACCGCCTGCGTGGCGCCGCCCGGCCTCGGCCACCTGGAGGACCAGGAGCTCACCGCCGATCTCACGACCGCCCGCGACTTCGACCTGGGCATGATGGGTCCACCGCTGTTCCTGTCGATGGACTTCATCGCGGTCGGGTTGATCGAGCTGATCGGCGGGCTGGCGTCGGCGGCGGTGCTCGCGGCGTTCCGCTGGTGGGCGCCGATCGTCCTGGCCGGTGCGTGGCTCGCGACCCATTGGCTGCTACGCGAGAGCGCGGTCTGGAAGGACCGCAACACCGACGAGGTACGGTCCGCCCAGCGCGACGCCGAGTACGCGTACCGGCTGGCCGTCGACCCGCCGGCCGCCAAGGAGCTGCGCCTGTTCGGGCTCGCGGGCTGGGTGATCGAGCGGTTCGCCGCCCGGCGGGTGCGGCTGCACGAGCTGCAGTACCGCGCCACGAAGCTGCGCGAGAAGCCGGTGCTCGGTTGCCTGGTCATCGTGCTGGCGGCGAACGTACTGGTGTTCTGGGCCCTGGCGTCGGCCGCGGCCGGCGGCCTCGGGCTGGGCCCGGTCGTCGTGTACGCGCAGGCGGCCGTCGGTACCAGCATGATCGCCTTCGGCGGGCTCAACTGGGCGCTGGACGGCGCGGCCGCACCGGTCGCCGCCGTCCTGCGACTCGACGCGAAGATGGCGGCGGCGGGGGCGCTGACGGCGCCGACCCGGCACTGCCTGGCGGACCAGCCCGCCGGCAGTGGCCGGGCTGCGGCCGAGATCCGGTTCCGCGGCGTGACGTTCAGCTACCCGTCGGCCGCGACACCGGTCCTGGAGCGGTTCGACCTGACGATCCCGGCCGGGTCCTCGTTGGCGATCGTGGGCCGCAACGGGTCGGGGAAGACCACCCTCGCCAAGCTGCTGTGCCGGTTCTACGATCCGCAGGCCGGCGCGATCGAGGTCGACGGCGTCGATCTGCGCGACCTGGAGCTGGCCGGCTGGCGGCGCCGGGTGGCCGCGGTGTTCCAGGACTTCACCCGCTTCGAGCTGCCGTTGCGGGACAACGTCGCACCGGGCGGGGCACCCGACGACGTCGTACGGGCCGCGCTGGCCGAGGCTGGCGCCGCCGATCTGGCCGAGCTGGACACCGTGCTGGCCCGCGGCTACCCCGGCGGCACCGACCTGTCGGGCGGGCAGTGGCAACGGGTCGCACTGGCCCGGGCGCTCGGCGCGGTCCAGCTCGGCGCGGGCGTCGTCCTGCTGGACGAGCCGACCGCCCAGCTCGACGTACGCGGTGAGGCGGAGATCTTCGAGCGGATCCTCACGGCCACCCGCGAGTGCACGACGATCCTCATCTCGCACCGGTTCTCCACCGTCCGGCACGCCGACCGGATCTGTGTGATGGAACGCGGCGCGGTCGTCGAGCTCGGCTCGCATGACGAGCTGATGGCGCAGGACGGTCGGTACCGCACGATGTTCGACCTGCAGGCCCGGCCGTTCAGCGTCATCGAGGGCGAGGAGGAGGTGCGCCACGATGTCCTCGCCTGACCAGACGACCGTCGAGGAGCCGACGACACTGCCGGCCCAGCCGGCGACCGCCACCGACGAGCCGAAGACCGTCCCCCCGGACGAGATGCCGCCGGCCCTGTCCTCGATGTGGCGCCTGTGCAAGCTCGGTTACCGGCACGAGCCGGGTCTGCTGCTCGCCGCGTTCCTGCTGGCTCTGCTCGCCGCACTGCCGGACGCGTTGATCGCGGTCTGGCTGAAGCTCCTCGGCGAGGGGGTGTTGGCGGCCAACCGCGGCCTGCTCATCGGTGCCGCGCTGGGTCTCGGGCTCTCCGCGACGGCGACCTGGTTCCTGCGTACGGTCAGCACGCGGGTGCAGCGCCGGTTCCGCGACCGGGTGACGATCGCACTGGAGGGGCACGTCGCCCGCCTGCAGGCGTCGGTGACCACGATCGCCCACCAGGAGCGGCCGGAGCTGCTCGACCGCCTGGCCGTGCTGCGCGACCAGGTCTTCGTGCTCGACCACATGTACATGTCGGTGTTCAGCACCTGCGGCTGGATCCTGCGGCTCGCCGTCACGGTCGCCCTGCTCGTGTCGGTGCACCCGGCGCTCGCGCTGCTGGTGCTGTTCGCGCTCCCGACCGTGGCCACGTCGAGCTGGCGTCCGGCCGTCGAGCGGGCGGCCGAGGAACGCGGCGCACCCGCCGGCCGGCTCGCCCGGCACCTGTTCGTGCTCGCCACGACCGCGGCCCCCGGCAAGGAGGTACGGCTCACCGGCATCGGTTCGCGCCTCGTCGAGCAGCGCCGGTCGGCGTGGGAGCGGTGGTACGCCCTCGTCTCGCGCGCGCGGTGGGCCAGCGCCGGCTGGCACACGCTGGCGTGGGCGGTGTTCGGTGCCGGGTACGTCGGCTCGATCGTGTTCGCCTCGTCCATCCGGCATGCGCCGGCGGCCGACGTCCTGCTCGTCCTCGCCGCGGGTAGTCGCCTGTCCGCCTATGTCGGCGCCACCGTGGGGGAGATCGGCTTTCTCCGCGGCATCTGGATGGACGGGTCGCGCCGGCTCGCGTGGCTTGAGGACTACGCGGCCGCCCTGGTTGCGCCCGCCGATCTGCCGGTGCCCGACCGGCTGATCGGCGGCATCCAGCTTGACCGGGTGTCGTTCGCGTATCCGGGCACCGACCGCCTGGTGCTGCGCGACGTCTCGGTCCACCTGCCGGCCGGCTCGGTCGTGGCGATCGTCGGCGAGAACGGCGCCGGCAAGTCGACGCTCGTCAAGCTGCTGTGCAAGCTCTACTCGCCGACCTCGGGCCGCATTCTCGTGGACGGGGTGGACCTGGCCCGGATGCCGGCACAGGAGTGGCGTAACCGGCTCGCTGGCGCGTTCCAGGACTTCATGCGCTTCGAGCTGCTCGCCCGGCAGTCGGTCGGCCTCGGCGACGTGCCGCGGATCGGCGACGGGCCGGCCGTGGATACGGCGATCGCCCGCGCCGCCGCGGGTGATGTCGTCGACCGGCTCGCCGCCGGCCTCGATACCCAGCTGGGCCCGACCTGGCCGGACGGGGCTGAGCTGTCGTTCGGTCAGTGGCAGAAGCTGGCGTTGGCCCGCGGGTTCATGCGGGACGTGCCGCTGCTGCTCGTGCTCGACGAGCCGGCCGCCGCGCTGGACGCCGAGACCGAGCACGCGCTGTTCGAGCGGTACGCTGCCGCGCTCCGCACCGATCCGGCGAGCACCGGCCGGATCAGCATCCTGGTGTCGCACCGGTTCTCCACCGTGCAGATGGCCGATCACATCATCGTGCTGGACGGCGCGCAGGTCGTGGAGGTGGGCAGCCACGACGAGCTCATGGCGGCCGGCGGTACGTACGCCGAGCTGTACCAGATCCAGGCGACCGCGTACCGCTGACCGTATCGGGGCGGGTGGCGGACTCGCCGCCACCCGCCCGCCGAGCACCGCATCGTTCTGCGGCAGCTGCCGGCGTCGAGCTAAGCCCCAGCTCTGGCCTGCGGGCTGGCGCGTCGTGGCGTTGATCCGGTTGAAGAAGTTCGTCGTGGCGATCCAGAGCACGACAGCCGCGAGTTCCTGCTCGCTGTGGTGCTTGGCCGCGGCGGCCCAGACGTCGTCGGGTACGGCATCCGCCCGGTCGGCCAGCCCGGTGGCCGCCTCGGCGAGGCCGAGCGCGGCGCGCAGTAGCCGCCGGCAGATTGAGCGTCAGGCGGTGCCGCCGGGGGCATGGCCGCGGGCGCCACGGGTACGAGCAGGAGATGACCACCCAGGACAAGCTGCCACCCGGCCGGGAACCCGAACCGCCAACCGGTCGGCTGCCGCAGCG
>JAEHDK010000466.1 GCA_016880465.1 Micromonosporaceae bacterium | reverse complement strand
CGCCGAGGCCGTCGTACGGTCCTTGGCGTTCTGGTTGTAGTCGACGAACACGCCGTGCCGCTCCTCCTTCCACCACTTGCTGGTGCTCAGGTCCGGTGCCCGGCTCTCGACCTCCCGGGCCAGCGCGAGCGCGGCCCGGCGCAGCTCGGTGAAGGTCCACCGCGGCTCGACGCGGCAGTAGATGTGCAGCCCGCGCGACCCGGATGTCTTCGGCCAGCCGACAAGACCGAAATCGGTCAGCACCTCGCGGACCACCATGGCCACCTCGCGTACCTGTGACCACGGCACGCCCGGGACGGGATCGAGGTCCACCCGCAACTCGTCGGGGTGGTTCAGGTCGCCGGCGCGTACGGGGTGCGGGTGCAGGTCGATGCAGCCGAGGTTGACCAGCCACGCCAGCTGTGCCGCCTCCCGTACGACGACCTCGTGCGCGGTCCGGCCGGACGGGTACCGAAGCTCCACCGTCTCGATCCATTCCGGCCGCGACTGCGGTGCGCGCTTCTGGTAGAAGGCTTCGCCCTCGATCCCGTCGACGTAGCGCTTCAGGGCCATCGGCCGGTCCCGTACGCCGACCAGCGCACCGTCGGCGACGGCCAGGTAGTAGTGGACGAGATCGAGCTTGGTGTAACCGGCCTGCGGGAAGAACACCTTGTCGGGATTGGTGATCGTCACCTCCCGATCACCGATCCGCAGGATCTCCTTGCGCGGCGCCACGCACTGCACCTTACCCGGCTGCGGTGGGGGCCCCCTCGTGGAAACAGCAGCCGAGGGTGGCGCCGGTCAGGCTGTTCAGCGCGCAGTCGTCTCGCCGTCAGCCGGGCCGGTTGGCGACGACCGCGCCGTTGGCTCCGGCGGCCTCGAACGGCATGACCCGGACGTTGGCGAACCCGGCGTCGGCAAGCCAGGCGGCGTACTCCGTACCCGCGTAGTTCTGTCCGGCGGCGGTCTCGACGAGCATGTTCATGCCCATGAGCGCGGCCTCCGGCGGGCCGCTGCGATCGGCGTCGAGGAGCAGTTCGGAGACCACGACCGTACCGCCCGGCGGCAGCGCGGCATGGCACTTGGCGAGCAGCGTGCGGTTGGTGGGCTCGTCCCAGTCGTGTAGGACCATGCTGAGCAGCATGACGTCGTACCCGTGGGGCAGGTCGGGTTGGCGCAGGAAGTCGCCCGGCTGCGTGCCGACCCGGTCGGTGAGGCCGGCGGCGGCGATCCGGCCGCGGGCGACCTCGCACACGTGTGGCAGGTCGTACACGGTGGCCCGCAGGTGGGGAAACCGCCGGCACAGTTCGATCGGGTAGGCGGCCGAGCCACCGCCGATGTCGAGCAGCCGGGCATGCGCGCCGAAGTCGTACGCCGCGCCGAGCGCCGCGGCCGTGGACATCGAGGTGGAATGCATCGCGCCCCAGAAGCGCTGGACGAGCTCGGCGTCGACGGTCGCGAACATCGAGTCCTGGGTGTCCGGGTCCCAGGTCAGCGGCCGGTCGGTGCGCAACGCCTCGCCGATGCGGTGCCACGGCAGGTACGTCCGCTCGTCGCAGTAGCGCACCTGGTCGCCGAAGTAGTACGGCCGGCCGGCGACGAGGTACTCCTCGGCGAGCCTGGAGTTGCGGTAGCCCTCGCCGGCCCGCTCCAGCAGGCCAAGTGACGCGCATGCGGTGAGCAGCACGCCGGCCGGGCGCAGCGCGATGCCGAACGCGGTGGCGGCCTCCGGCCCGGTGATCACGCGGCCACCGGCGAGGTAGGTGAACAGGTCCAGCTCCACCGCCGCGGCAAACGTCTTGAAGCCCCAGAAACCGGAGACGAGCCGCATCAGCGGCGCCGGAGTAAGCATGCGGGCATCGTATCGAGCGATCCACCTACGTATATTCCAGGGGTCGTGCCCTGCCAGGCCGGGGAACGGGCGGCGGCCGGCCCTGCCGACCGGCCGCCGCCCCGGGGAGAAAGCTGCGAGCTCTAGAACGTGGCCACGTTGAGCAACTTCTCCTGGATCCCGTCCGGGTCACCGGTCGGCCAGCTCCGGTTGGTGGTACCGGCAGCCTGCAATCGGCCGACGGACCGAGGTAGACCTCCAGGTGGCTCGGGGTAAGGCGCCTACATCTACCAGCGTCGAGGCCGGCGGTTCCGTTACGCCCGGCAGTCTTCCGAGTACGGTCAGCTCTAGCGCGGTCAGCACTAGCGCGGTCAGCTCTGCCGCAGTGCCGGCAGCGGGATCGGGATGGCCAGTGCGGTCGCCCCGGCGCCCAGCCCGCCCTCGCAGGTGTTGGGCGGTTGGGTCGTCACGCCGCGGGTCGACGGCCGCTCGGCCGCCCAGAACATGAAACCGAGCATGCCGGCCGTCGTACCCGCGCCGTTCGGGGCGACCGACTGTACGTACGGGGCAGTCGCGTTCTGCAGCGAATTCGCATAGTTGGTGCATTCGGGGCGCACCTTGTTGCCCTCGGCCACGTACAGGCCGCCGGTGAACTTCGCCGGGGCGAGCGGCGGGATCGGCGGCGCGTACTGCGGCTTGCCGTCGACGTGCTCCTGCCAGTTCGCCTGTGCCGAGCTGACGGACGGCTGCCGGGCCGGCACCATCGCGTTGGCGTAGTCGAGCACCAGGGTGTCGGTACGCAGCCAGTTGCTGGTTGCCCGCTGGGTGATGTCGATCAGCCAGCGGTCGCCGGCGGCGAGG
>JAEHDK010000465.1 GCA_016880465.1 Micromonosporaceae bacterium | reverse complement strand
CCGCCACCCGGACCGCCCGGTGAGCCGCGGCCGGCCGTACTGCGACCCCCGGCGCCCCCGCCGCCCGCGCCCTCGGTCATCGCGGTGTGCAGCGGCAAGGGCGGTGTCGGCAAGTCCACGGTCGCGTTGAACGTCGCGGTCGCGCTGGCCGCCACGGGTGAGCGGGTCGGCCTGCTCGACGCCGACCTGCACGCACCGGACATCCCGGTGCTGCTCGGGCTCGCCCGCCGGGCGCCGGCGCGCAGCTGGACGCTGACCCGGGCCGGCGGGTTCGCCCGTACGCCACTCGAACCGGTCGAGCGGTACGGCGTACAGGTGATGTCGACCGGGTTCATCATCGGCGAGGACCAGGCGCTCGCGTGGACCGCGGATCTCGTCGAGGCGCTGCTGCGCCAGCTGCTCTGGTCGACCCGGTGGGGACCGCTCGACCGGCTCGTCATCGACCTGCCACCGGGCACCTCGGACCTGGTACAGGCGGTGTTCCGGCTGCTGCCGGACGCGGCCGCGGTCGCCGTCGTCACCCCGCAGGACGTGGCGCACCTGGACACCCGGCGGATGTTGACCGCGGTCCGCGCCACCCAGGCAAGGGTGCTCGGCGGCGTGGAGAACATGAGCTGGCTCGCCTGCCCGGACTGCGGTACCCGGATCCCGGTGTTCTCGCCGGTCGCGCACGAGCGGTCGATCTGGTCGGCCGGCGTGACCCGGCTGGCCGAGATCCCGATGGCCGACGAGGGTACCGAGCCCGTGGTGCTCACCCGGCCGGACTCACCACGGGCCGTCGCGCTCCGAGCCGCCGCCGAGGCGGTCCGCGCCGCGGACCGCCTCGGCTGACCGCCGTACCCGAGCAGCGGTTACGGGGCCTGGCTGACGAACAGCAGCCGGTTCGGCGACTGGGCACCCGGGTTGGTGACCACGCCGGTCGTCGCGCTGGCGACGAGGTTGTCGCGGACCTGCTGTGCGGTGAACGTCGGGTGGGCGGCGAGCACCAGCGCGGCCGCGCCGGCCACGTGCGGGGTCGCCATGGACGTGCCGCTGATCGTGTTCGTGGCGCTGTTGCTGGTGTTCCACGCCGACGTGATGCTCACCCCGGGCGCGAAGATGTCCAGGCAGCGGCCGCGGTTGGAGAAGGACGCACGGCGGTCGGTGATATCGGTGGCGCCGACCGTGATCGCCTCGGCGACCCGGGCCGGGGTGAAGTTGCACGCGTTCTGGCTCGAGTTGCCAGCCGCGATCGCATACGTCACGCCGGACAGGATCGAGTTGCGCACCGCGGTGTCGGTCGCGGTGTCGGGGCCGCCGCCGAGGCTCATGTTCGCCACGGCCGGGTGGATCGCGTTCGCGGTCACCCAGTCGATGCCCGCGATGACCTGGGCGAAGGTGCCCGAGCCGGCGCAGTCGAGCACCCGCACGCCGACCAGCGTGACGCCCTTGGCGACGCCGAACGAGTTGCCGCCGACGGTGCCGGACACGTGCGTACCGTGGCCGTGGCAGTCATCCGCCGTACCACCGTCGATCGCGTCGAACCCGCTGATCGCGCGCCCGCCGAAATCGTTGTGGGTGAACCGGATGCCGGTGTCGATGATGTACGCGTGCACGGTCGACGCGGTCGTCGGGAACGTGTACGAGTTGTCCAGCGGCAGGTTGCGCTGGTCGATGCGGTCAAGACCCCAGGACGGCGTCGGGCTCTGCGTCGCCGACACGGTGACCGTGTGGTTCTGCTCGACGTAGGCGACCGCTGGGTCCGCGGCCAGCCGCTTCGCCCCGGCCTCGCTGACGTTCGCCTCGAACCCGTGCAGCGCCCGGGTGTACGTGTGGCCGACCGATGCGCCGTACCGGGCCGCGAGCCCGGTCACGCTCGCGGACGCGCCGTCCTTGAGCACGACGATGTAGCTGCCGGACACGGCGGTCACGCCGCCGGCCTGCTTGATCTCGCCGGCCGCCTGCGCGGGGCCGGCGATGGCGACCGCGGCGAACGTGACGCCCGCGGTGATTGCGCCGAACGCGCCGAGGCGTCCGACCGTGGTGCGCAGGTTCATCTGCTCCTCCCCCACTCTCGACGAACCCGAGTGGTTCGACCCCGCTGACATTAAACGCAATAGTTCGACGGGCATAGATACTTACGCTGATCAGTTTTCCGTCGCACCGGTACGATGCCCGTCATGTCAGAGTTCGCGGTCTGTGTGCCGGGCGGCACGCTGCACGGCGAGGACTGGGGTACGGGTCAGCCGGTCATCCTGCTGCACGCCGGCGTGACAGACCGGCGGGTCTGGAACCCCACGGCGGCCGCGCTGCTCGGCGCCGGGTACCGGGTGATCCGTTGGGACAGCCGCGGCTACGGCCGGTCCCCGGCGAGCGGGGTGCCGTACTCGCTGGTCGCCGACGCGCTCGCCGTACTCGACGCGCGGCACGTGTGCCCGGCCCTGGATGGTGCGAGCCTGATGTGCTTGACCACCCGGGACGGCGGCCGTCGGGTGGCTGCGGCAGCGGCTCCCGCTGACCCGCTAACGCGGGTCGGCGAACACGCCCTGGCGCAGGTCGTAGTCGTAGTGGTAGATCCGCCGGCCGTCGAGGTAGGCGGACTCGACCCGGCTCAT
>JAEHDK010000047.1 GCA_016880465.1 Micromonosporaceae bacterium | reverse complement strand
GGTCGATGAGGCGGTGGTCGGTGACCCCGAGATCGACGAGCAGGTCAGCGGCTTGCGGGAGCGGTTCTCGACGCTGAAGACCGTCGAGCGGTCCGCCCAGATCGGCGACTACGTACAGATCGACCTGTCCGCCACGGTGGACGGCGCCGAGGTCCCGGGCGGCTCGGCCACGAACCTCTCCCACGAGGTGGGCAGCAAGCGCCTGCTCCCGGGCCTCGACGAGAGGCTGGTCGGGATGGGCGCCGGCGAGTCCGGCACGTTCACCAGCCAGCTCGTCGGCGGCGACTTCGCCGGGCGGGACGCCGACGTGTCGGTGACCGTGCGTACGGTGAAGGAGAAGGAGCTGCCCCCGCTCGACGACGACTTCGCGCAGCTGGCCAGCGAGTTCGACTCGCTCGACGAGCTCCGCGCCGACCTGCGGGAGCGGCTGGGTCGGGTCAAGCGCGTCGAGCAGCTCTACGCGGCGCGCGACAAGGCGCTCGCGGAGCTCGTCCGGCGCGCCGACGTCCCCGCGCCGGACGGCGTCGTCCGGGAGCAGGTCGAGAGCCGCAAACAGGTGATGGCCGACGAGCTGGACCGGATCGGCGCCTCGTTCGAGGAGTACCTCAGCGCCGAGGGCAAGACCGAGGCGGAGGTGGAGGCCGAGCTGACCGAGTCCGCGGCCGGCGAGGTCCGCGTCCAGCTGGTGCTCGACACGCTGGCCGACGCAGAGCAGGTCCAGGTCACCAAGGAGGAGTACGAGCACGAGGTCGTCCATCGGGCGCAGCGCGTCGGGATGACTCCCCAGGCGTACTACGACCAGCTCGTCCGGGCCGGCGCGGAGGGCTTGGTCATCGGTGACGTACGGCGTGGGAAGGCGCTCGCCGTCGTCATGGAGCGGGTGAAGATCACGGACACCGCGGGAAACCGGCTCAGCCTGGAGGATCTGCGCGGGTCTGAGCTGGACGCCGGGCACGAGGGCCACGACCACGACTGAGCCGGCGGCCCGGCCGCCCCGCCGCCCCCCGTGCGCTTTGAGCGAACAGTTTCCGACCAGGGAAGCCGCTGGCCAGGGCAGCGGTTAGGGTCGGCGTAGGACGCGACGAACCGAAGGGCTGCCATGACCGACCTGCACACTCCACCGGCCTTCGCGCGTACGGGCGAGGGCGGCAACCTCGACGACCGGGTGTTCGACCGGCTGCTCAAGGAGCGGATCATCTTCCTGGGCAGCGAGGTGACCGACCAGGTGGCCAACCGCATCTGCGCGCAGCTGCTGCTGCTGGCTGCCGAGGACCCCGAGCGCGACATCAACCTCTACATCAACTCGCCGGGTGGCTCGGTATTCAGCGGCATGGCCATCTACGACACGATGCAGTTCATCGCCAACGACGTCGCCACCATCGCGATGGGCATGGCTGCGTCAATGGGCCAGCTGCTGCTCTGCGCCGGCGCCAAGGGCAAGCGGTACGCTCTGCCGCACGCGCGGATCATGATGCACCAGCCGTCCGGCGGACTCGGCGGTACGGCCTCGGACATCGCGATCCAGGCGGAGCAGATGCTCTACACCAAGCGCATGTTCCAGGAGCGGGTGGCCGTCCACACGGGTCAGACCCAGGATCAGATCGAGGCCGACTCCGATCGCGACCGCTGGTTCACCGCGCAGGAGGCCCTTGACTACGGCTTCATCGACAAGGTGATCACCGGGGCGACCCAGGTCCCGGCGGGCGCAGGTACCCGCAGCTGAGGAGTGGCGACGATGACCGACCTATACCGACCGGTGCCGAGCGCCTTCGCCCCGGTAGACAACCGCTACATCATCCCGTCGTTCGTCGAGCGCACGTCGTACGGGATCAAGGAGTCCAACCCGTACAACAAGCTCTTCGAGGACCGGATCATCTTCCTCGGCGTGCAGATCGACGACGCGTCGGCCAACGACGTGATGGCGCAGCTGCTCACCCTTGAGGGCGTCGACCCGGACCGGGACATCATCATGTACATCAACTCGCCCGGTGGCTCCTTCACCGCCATGACGGCGATCTACGACACCATGCAGTACGTCCGGCCGGAGATCTCGACCGTCTGCCTCGGGCAGGCGGCGAGCGCGGCCGCGGTCCTGCTCAGCGCGGGTACGCCCGGCAAGCGGATGGCCCTGCCGAACTCGCGGATCATCATCCATCAGCCGGCGACCGAGGGCGGGTACGGCCAGGGCTCGGACATCGAGATCCAGGCCAAGGAGATCCTGCGCATGCGGACCCAGCTGGAGCAGATGCTGGCGAAGCACACACACCACCCGCAGGACAAGGTCCGTCGCGACATCGAGCGCGACAAGATTATGACGGCCGAGGAGGCCCGCGAGTACGGGCTCGTCGATACCGTCCTGGCTAGTCGCAAGAAGGGCACGCTGGCCGGGGCCAAGGTCGGCTGAGCCGGCTGGGCTCGCGTCCGGCTAGCCGAGCGGGGCCGGCGCCGCGCCGGCCCCGCAGCCAGCAATGTGGCTGGTGGACACACCGGGGTGGGGGTCGGAGAAACGGCTCGGACCGGGTACCGTCGAGACGTTGAGGTCTTCCGGCTGGACATGCGCGGGCCGGAGGGGCAGCGTACGGGGTGACGGGTGAGTACCGGCCATCCCGGAGTTCCACGGCGACAGGCGTCACCGAGGGCGGGAACGAGCGCAGGGGAGAACGTAGGTGGCACGGATCGGTGACGGCGGCGACCTACTGAAATGCTCTTTCTGTGGCAAATCGCAGAAGCAGGTCAAAAAGCTCATCGCAGGCCCCGGGGTGTACATCTGCGACGAATGCATAGATCTCTGCAACGAGATCATCGAAGAGGAACTGGCGGAGTCGGCCGAGGTCAAGTGGGACGAGCTGCCCAAGCCGATGGAGATCTGCGCCTTCCTCGACTCGTACGTGGTCGGCCAGGACCAGGCCAAGAAGGCGCTCGCCGTGGCCGTCTACAACCACTACAAGCGAGTGCAGGCCGAGTCGGGTACGACGCGCGGTGAGGGCGAGCCGGTCGAGCTCGCGAAGTCGAACATCCTGCTCATCGGCCCCACCGGGTGTGGCAAGACCCATCTTGCGCAGACGCTCGCCCGGATGCTCAACGTGCCGTTCGCGATCGCCGATGCCACCGCGCTGACCGAGGCCGGCTACGTAGGGGAGGACGTCGAGAACATCCTCTTGCACCTCATCCAGGCCGCCGACTTCGACATTCAGCGCGCCGAGCGCGGAATCGTTTATATCGACGAGATCGACAAGATCG
>JAEHDK010000464.1 GCA_016880465.1 Micromonosporaceae bacterium | reverse complement strand
TTCGCCGGCGCGCTGATCCCGGTGTACCCGGCGGCGGCCGACGTACCCACTTGGACGATCGCCCGATGCGTCCGGATGGCCCTCGACACGCTCGCCCCACCGGCCGAGACGCTGCCCGCGACGGTACGTGGGTCCCGCGGGCTGATGGACCTCGGCACCGCGCTGCGCGAGATCCACCGGCCGTCCACAAAGGACGCTTTGGCGGCGGCCCGGCGCCGGCTCAAGTGGGACGAGGCGTTCGCCGTCCAGGTCACCCTCGTTCAGCGCAAGCTGCGCGCCATGGCGTGGCCGGCCCGCCCGCGGCCGCCCCGGCGCGGCGGGCTGCTCGACGCGTTCGATGCAAAGCTGCCGTACGAGCTGACCGACGGCCAGCGCGCGGTCGGCGCGGACGTGGCGGCGGATCTGGCGGCGGCGCACCCGATGCACCGGTTACTGCAGGGTGAGGTGGGCGCCGGTAAGACGGTCGTCGCGCTGCGCGGCATGCTGCAGGTTGTCGACGCCGGCGGGCAGGCGGCGCTCCTCGCACCGACCGAGGTCCTCGCCGCGCAGCACCACCGCAGCCTCCTCGACCTGCTCGGTCCGCTCAGCCGGGCGGGCGAGTTGGACGGCGCACCGGACGGCACCCGGGTCGCGCTGCTGACCGGCTCGCTTGGCGCGGCAGCCCGGCGCCGGGCGCTCGCGGAGGCCGCCGACGGTACGGCCGGCATCGTCATCGGCACCCACGCCCTGCTGTACGAGGGCGTGGACTTCGCCGACCTCGGCCTCGTGGTGGTGGACGAGCAGCACCGGTTCGGCGTCGAGCAGCGTGACGCCTTGCGGGCCAAGGCCGAGCAGCCCCCGCACGTGCTGGTGATGACCGCCACGCCGATCCCGCGCACGGTCGCGATGACGGTGTACGGGGACCTGGAGACCTCGACGCTGGCGCAGTTGCCGGCCGGGCGCTCGCCGATCGCGTCGCACGTCGTACCGGCCGCCGACAAGCCCGCATTCCTCGACCGGGCCTGGCGCCGGCTGCGCGAGGAGGTGGCCAAGGGCCATCAGGCGTACGTGGTGTGCCCGCGGATCGGCGGGGACGACGGCGACGAGCCGGCCGCCGCCGAGGACGGGGCCCGCCGCCCGCCGCTCGCCGTACTGGACGTCGCGCCGCTGCTGGCCGAGGGCCCGCTCCACGGGCTGCGGATGGGTATCCTGCACGGCCGGCTGCCGGCCGACGAGAAGGACGTGGCGATGCGCGCGTTCGCCGCGGGGGAGCTGGACGTGCTCGTCGCGACGACCGTCGTCGAGGTGGGGGTGGACGTACCGAACGCGACGATGATGGTGATCATGGATGCCGACCGGTTCGGCGTCTCCCAGCTGCACCAGCTGCGCGGCCGCGTGGGCCGCGGTACCGCGCCGGGCCTGTGCCTGCTCGTCACCGAGGCGGCGGAGGGTACGCCGGCCCGGGACCGCCTCGACGCCGTGGCCTCCACAGTGGACGGCTTCCGGCTCGCCGAGCTGGATCTGGAGCAGCGGCGGGAGGGCGACGTACTCGGTGCCACCCAGTCGGGCCGGCGGTCGCACCTGCGCCTGCTGTCGTTGCTGCGGGACGCTGAGCTGATCGGGGACGCCCGGGCCGAGGCGATCGAGCTCGTCGGCGCCGATCCCGATCTGGAGCGCCATCCCGAGCTGGCGGCCGCGGTCGCCGCCCTGGTCGACGAGGAGCGCGCCGAGTACCTCGAGAAGGGCTGATCGCGCGGCCGTCTTTGGGTTGGCCGACACGCAGGGTGAGAGTCATGCGGCACCGGCCGGGTGAGATCCTTACCCGGTGACCAGGATCGTGGCCGGCGAGCTGGGCGGCCGGCGGATCGCCGCGCCGCCGGGCGCGGGTACCCGGCCCACGTCCGACCGGGTCCGCGAGGCGCTGTTCTCGACCCTGGGCACGCTGGTCGACCTGCGCGGTACGCGGTTCGCCGACCTGTACGCCGGATCCGGCGCGGTCGGCCTGGAGGCGCTGTCCCGGGGGGCCGCACACGTGTTGTTCGTCGAGTCGGACGCGCGGGCGGCCCGGGTGATCCGGGAGAACCTTGCCGCGCTGGGCATCGCCGACCGCGCGACCGTACGGCCGACCTCCGTGTCGGCGGCGCTGTCGGGCCCGCCGGAGGAGCCGTACGACGTCGTCTTCGCCGACCCGCCGTACTCCGTACCCCCGGAGGAGCTCACCGCGATGCTGGCCGCTCTGGTCGGCGGCGGCTGGCTGGCGGCGGACGCGGTCGTCGCGGTGGAGCGGGCGACCCGGTCCGCCGCCCCGTCCTGGGTGCCCGGGCTCACCGCGGAGCGCAGTCGCCGGTACGGGGAGACGACTGTTTGGTA
>JAEHDK010000463.1 GCA_016880465.1 Micromonosporaceae bacterium | reverse complement strand
GCTGGAGGAGGTCCTTCGACAGCCCGATCGCGATGCCGGCGCAGGCCGCCGTGCTGGCCGGCACCACCACGATGCCGCGGGCTGGGTACGAGCCGCTGCTCGGGCCGGCCGCGAGATCGCCGGCCGGCCAGTACTCGACGCCCTGGATCCCGGCGGGCGCGCGGCCGAGCCAGGCGGCGAGGTCGGCCCGCCAGTGCGCGTCGCGGAACGGATGTCCGGTCTCGTCGAGGATCGTCAACCGGGCGGCCCGCGAGACCACGAGATCGACCGGCTGCCCGGCGTCGAGCAGCCCGCCCAGCACGGCGGCGGCGTACGGCGTGCCCGACGCACCCGAGACGCCGACGACCCACGGCCGGCGGACCTCACTCACCCGCGCACCGCCAGGTCCAGCACGGCGAACGCGAACAGGGCCAGGCCGACGAACCCGTTGGCGGTGAAGAACGCCCGGTTCACCCGGGACAGGTCGCCCGGCGAGACGATCGAGTGCTCGTACGCGAACGCACCGGCCGCGACCACGAGCCCGATCCACCAGGGCCAGCCGAGCCCGACGAGGGTGCCGAACCAGACGAACAGCCCGAACGTCACCACGTGCACGGCGGTCGAGAGCCGCAGCGCGAACGGCACACCGTACCGGGCGGGTACCGAGTGCACCCCGATCTCGCGATCCACGGTCGCGTCCTGGCAGGCGTAGATGAGATCGAACCCGCCGATCCACAGCCCGACGGCGGCCCCCAGCACCCAGGCCGGACCCGAACCGGTCAAGGTGCCGGTCACCGCCAACCAGGCGCCGACCGGACCCGCCGCCTGCGCCAGTGCGAGGACCGCGTGCGGCCAGTTCGTGAACCGCTTCGCGTACGGGTAGCCGACCAGTGCGACGACGGCCAGCGGAGCGAGCACCAGGCAGAGCCAGTTGAGCGCCGCCGCCGCGCCGAGGAACACGATGAGCGCCACGGCCGCGCCGGTCCAGGCCGTCCGCACGCTCACCGCCCCGGTGACCAGCTCCCGTTTCGCGGTACGCGGGTTGCGCGCGTCGATGTGCCGATCGATGATCCGGTTCACCGCCATGGCACCCGTACGCGCGCCGACCATCGCGACGGTGATCAGCGCGAGCTCGCCGGCGTCGGCGCCTGCGGTCAGCGCGGCCAGGTACGCGAACGGCAAGGCGAAGACCGAGTGCTCGATCGCGACGAGCCGCAGGAACGCCCGGGCCGGCGCCACCGCCGCCGTCACCGCGCCACCGCCGTCACAGCCCGTACTCCGGCCAGCGTTTGTCCACAAGGGACACCACATCGGGCGACATGACGGCCTCGGCCGGCCAGCCCCGGCCGTACCCCTCGGTGGCCAGCTTGCGGGTCGCGTCGATGCCCGCCTTGCCGCCCCAGAACTGCTGGTACGACGCGTGGTCCAGGTGGTCGACCGGGCCCCGCGTGAGCAGCAGGTCGTGGGCGTAGTCGACGTTGCCGAACGCCCGGAACGCGACCTCGCGGTAGTCGTGCACGTCGCAGTCGTCGTCGACGACCACGACGAGCTTGGTCAGCGACAGCAGGTGGGCGCCCCAGATGGCGTTCATCACCTGGTGCGCCTGCTTCGGGTACCGCTTGTGGATCGACACGATCAGGCAGTTGTGGAAGACGCCCGGTTCCGGCAGGTCGTAGTCGACGATGGCCGGGATCAGCAGCTTGATGAGCGGCAGGAAGATCCGCTCGGTGGCCTTGCCCAGCCCGTAGTCCTCCTGCGGCGGCTTCGACGTGACGATCGAGTGGTAGACCGGATCCCGCTGCGTGGTCATGCACTCCACATGCAGGACGGGGAACGGCTCGACCGGGGTGTAGAAGCCGGTGTGGTCGCCGAACGGCCCCTCCGGCTGGCGCTCGCCCGGCTCGACGTACCCCTCCAGGACTATCTGCGCGTGCGCCGGCACCTGCAGCGGGACGGTCAGGCAGTCGACCAGCTCCACCCGCTCGCCGCGGAGGAACCCGGCGAACAGGTACTCGTCGATGTCGCCCGGCAGCGGCGCACCGGCCGCGTAGCAGACGACCGGATCCGGACCGATCGCCACCGCCACCGGCAGCCGTTCACCGCGCCGCTCGGCGACCGCGTGGTGCGCCGTCGAGTCCTTGTGGATCTGCCAGTGCAGGCCGAGCGAACGCGCGTCGTGCTGCTGCAACCGGTACAGGCCCAGGTTGCGCTTGCCGGTCTCCGGGTGCTTGGTATGGGTCAGCCCGAAGTTGTGGAAGATCCCGCCATCGCCGGGCCAGACCTGCAGGCCGGGCAACCGGTTCAGGTCCACGTCCGCGCCGCGGTAGACCACCTCCTGGCAGGGCGCGGTCCGGACCCTTTTCGGGGGTACGGACCGCAGCTGCATCAGCTTGCCCAGCCCGCTGGCCAGCCCGGCGAAACCGACCGGCAGCTCCGGCTTGACCAGCTCGCCGATCCGGGCGCCGATCTCGTCCAGGCGCTGCACGCCGAGGGCGCGGGCGGTGCGGGCGGTCGTACCGAACAGGTTGATCGCGACCGGCATCTCGCCGCGGGTGGGCTTCTCGAACAGCAGCGCCGGCCCGCCCGCCCGCACGGTGCGGGTGACGATCTCGCTCAGCTCCAGCGTCGGGTCGACGGGTACGCGGATCCGCCGCAGTTCCCCGGCGCGCTCCAGCGCGTCGAGGAACTCCGGCAGGTCCTGGAACGGGAACCGGGGTGCCGCCACCCGGCCAGTCTGGCGTATCAGCCGGCCGGTGCCGCCTCCGGGGCGACCTGGACACCGGCGGCGAACCGGAGAAGATCCTCGCGGGACAGCGCGTACGTGCCGCTCGACCCGATCGCCAGCATCCGCCCGCCGTCGAGGTAGAGGTAGAGGCGGCCGGAGCCCTCCTCCTCCCGGACGATCTCCGCCGCGCGGCCACCGACCGTGGTCCGGGTCGCGTCCTCGTGGTGCTGCGCGAGCCGCAGCTCGACGAGGACCGCGCCGGCCCGCATGGCCCCTACCGGCGGCGGAGCCAGGAGCATGTCCCACCGGCTGAGCTCGTGCGGGACGGCGCCGCGCGGCACGAGGTCAAACGTGAACGGTGGCTTCAGCGGCTGCGGCTGCGCCTTGAGCGCCTCGGCGTACCTGACGACGCCCGCGGCGTCGACCGGGTAGGCCCCGGTGACGGTGACCCACTGCCGCTCGCTCTCCTGCCAGGTCAGCACAACCACCTTCTCGGGCCGGGTGTCGGCGCGCTGGAGCGTTGCCGGACGGGACCGCACAGTTACCGACTGCTCCGACGTGACGCCCAGCTTCTCGCCCAGATAGGTCGGCTCGGACGTCTCCACGCCGACCAACAACGGCGGTTGACCCGGGTGGAGCCGGGGGTAGGTGAGCGCCATTCCGGTGTCCGAGAAGCTGGCGACCGGCGTGCCGATGCCGGGCGGTTCCCAGCCCGGCGTGAACGGGAATGCCGGCAGCTCGTACTCCGGCGGTGCCAGTTCGACCGCAGACACCGCCAGCGGTCCGCCACCAGGTGCGGTCAGTCCCCGGTGCAGTGCGGGTACGCCTACCGTCCCGGCAACGGCCAGCGCCGCCGCGGCAGCGGCCAGCGAGCCCCGGCGCCGGCGGCGCCGC
>JAEHDK010000462.1 GCA_016880465.1 Micromonosporaceae bacterium | reverse complement strand
ATGTCGGCCGCCATCGCCAACCGGCTGCTCAACTCCGCCAACGACCTCACCAAACACGAGGCGTCCGCGCTGATCGACACCCTGGAAAGGGCCGCCACGCAGCCCGACCCGCGGGCATGGCTCGACCAGATCATCGGATCGGTCGAAGGCGAGGTCGTCGACGACGAGCCCGGTGGAGGTGTGTCGTGACGCCGCCGATCCAGCAGTGGACCCTCGTCGACATCGACGGGCCGCACGTGTACGAGGACAAGGGGGCTGCGCTGGCCAGCGCGCAGCAGCGTGCCGGCACCACGCGGGGCATCACCGTACGCGGCCCCGGCGGGCAGGAATGGCTCGTCGTGCGCCGCGACCCGCACATCACCATCGTCACGCAGCGGGAGTTGTGATGACGACCCCCGACCTGACGCCGCTGCTCGTCATCCGTGTGCTGGGCATACCCAGGCCGAAGGGCTCGATGAAGCCGTTCGTCGTCCCGAGCGGCCAGCCGCGGATGCGCGAGCAGCATGGGCATTCGACCAGTTGGCGGGCCGATGTCGCCGCGGCTGCGTACACCGCGATCCGCTGCGGCTGCGGCGACCCGGGCTGTACCACCCTGCAAGCCCGATACCCGTACGACGGGCCGGTCGCGCTCGGCGTTGACCTGGAGTTTGTGCGGCCCAAGTCCGCCAGGTCCGGCGCGTTGCCGTCGACCCGCAGCACCGGCGACATCGAAAAGCACATAAGGAACATCTGCGACGCCTTGCAGGACGCGAGGGTCATCACTGACGACGCCCGCGTCGTCGACCTTCGCACGAGCAAGCGGTACACCGACGCCGCGCCCGGCGCCGACATCACGGTGTGGCCGGTCGCCGCGGTCGTGCCCAAGGAGTCCGGTACCCCGGGCCGTGACGCGACTCCGGCCCGGGGCGCCGGCGCGCAAGTGAGTGTGCCATGACACCGCCGCCCGACGACGCCGCCCTCAACGCGCGGCTGACCGCACGGCTCGACCAGGTCGCCGCTTACCTGCGCGACCTGGTCGCCGCCGCCCGAGAACACAAGGCCGACGCCCGCCTGTGTGACCTGAACGGCTGCGCCGGCGCCGAGGTGGCCGTGGCCCTCAACGACCTGGACTGCGTCGACGTGCAGGCCGTCGCGTTCGTCGCCATCGCCCGCCTCGCCGGGCAACCGGCACCGTCCACAAAGGAGGCCCCAAGTTGACCGGCTACAGCGCGGCACCGCAGGTCGAACGCATCGCCGAGAAGCTCATCGCAGCCCACCACCAGCACCTGGCCACCGTCCCCATCCGGTACGTGTGGCGGGACAAGGCCGCCCAGTCCAAGGGCAACATCGTGTTCGGCAAGGCCCGCAAGGTGACCGGGCTTTCCGCGCACCTGGTGCACCTGGTCCGCGACGACGAGCCGCCCGACGAGGTCGAGTTCTTCGTCGTCGAGATCGCCGCGGACATGTGGCCCACCCTCACCGAGGCACAGCAGACCGCGCTCATCGACCACGAACTGTGCCACCTGGGCGTGGACAT
>JAEHDK010000461.1 GCA_016880465.1 Micromonosporaceae bacterium | reverse complement strand
TCGTCGTCCGGCTCGCCGCACCGACCAGCCGGGCGAGGTCGTACTCTGGCCCGAACCGGCTCCGCAGTGCTAGCGCAACCGGCGCCACGACGACGATGATAATGACGATTGTCTGTGTGGTGGGCATCGGCGCCTCCTTCGCCAGCAGCTATTCCCCCGATCCGCGTCGGCCAACCGGAAGTGATCCAATGAACTCGCTGAATCCCCGCAGCCGGCCACCCGCCGTGTCACCGGCCGGCCCGGCGGAACCCCGGCGCTCGGCCACGCGGGTGGCGGTGCTGTCCGACGTGCCCGCCAATGTGAGCGCCCTGCGAGCCGTACCGGATGAGGTGGCGCAGGCCGGGGCGGATCTGGTGGTGTTCACCGGAGATCTGACCTGGGGGCCGGATCCGGTGCAGACGCTCGCCATCGTCCGGGGCCTCGGGGACCGGGCGCTGTTCGTACGGGGCAATGCGGATCGCGCGGTGCTGGAGCTGGCGTCGGACGGGGTCCCGGGCGAGCCGGACACGCCGGTTGACCGTGCCGCATGGGGCGCGATGGCTGCGGTGCCGCCGTCGTCGAAGTAGATCGCCTGGACCCGGGCTAACGGAGGGCTAAGGGTCGAGTCGCAGCTCGTGGACGGACCAGGCGGGCAGCGGGACCCGGGCGACCGCGACCGCGGCCTGGTAGCCGTCCGGCACCGGCACCTCGACCAGCGACCAGCCGGCCGGGCCCGACGCCGACCCGTCGACGCCCACGTACCAGCGTGCCAACGAATCGTTGAGCCCCGTACCGGTGCCCTTGAGGAACGCCTCCTTGCGGGTCCAGCAGCGGTAGAACGCCCGCCGGGCGGCATCGGGCGGGAGCGCGGTGATCTCGGCCCGCTCGCGCGGATGCAGGTACGCCGCGAGGCTCACCGGGTCGACCGCGCGCTCGGGGCGCTCGACGTCGATGCCGACCGGCCAGGGCGCCACGGCGTACAGCGCGAGCTCGCCCGAGTGCGACATCGACCACTGTGGACCACCGGTCACCTCCGGCTTGCCGTGCGGCCCACCACAGTGGACACACGGGCGGTTGGTCAGCGTGACGTCGGCCGGCGGGACACCGCACTCCCGGCCCAGCAGCAGGCGCAACCCGGCGTGCGCCACGCCGTACCTGTGCCGGTCGGCCTCGTACCGGAACGCGGCCATCCGGCGCCGCTCGGCCTCGTCGAGCACGCCCACCCAGGCGTCGACCGCACCGGCCGCGGCCACATCGAGGACCCACACCGCGAATGACTCCATCGACGCCAGGGTAGGGGTACGCCGATCTATCTGGCCAGCAGTGCCGCGGCGATCTCGGTGACGATCTCCGGTGGCTCCGTCCACACTGGATCGCCGGGCCGCGGGTCGTGGAACACGATGTCGGTGAAGCCGAGGGCCTCGTACCGGCCGGCGAAGTCGGTGAACGCTGCCACGCTGGCCAGGGGCCGCTCGATGGAGTTGCCGACCAGGTAGATCCGGTCGATCTCCGCCGGATCCCGGCCGATCGCGGCGCAGTCGGCCGCGAGCCACTCGGCCTGCGTACGGACCACCCGCTCGACCTCGGCCGGGCTGGTCTCCCGCGCCTCCGCGTCCCCGTGCGTGATCCAGGCGTCGGCGTACCGGGCGACGAGGCGCATCGTCCGCCGGCCCGCGGCCGCGATCGCGATCGGCAACCGGGGCCGCTGTACGCAGCCGGGCAGCATCCGGGCATCGACCACGGTGAAGTACGGGCCCCGGTACGACGCGGCCGGCTCGCGCAGCAGCAGGTCGAGGGCGGCCAGGAACTCGGTGAGCCGGTCGACCCGTTGACCCGGCGTCGGTACGTCGCCGCCCAGCACGGTCGCGTCGAACCCGGTGCCGCCCGCGCCCATCCCGAGCGTGAGGCGGCCGCCCGACACGTGGTCGAGCGTCATCGCCTCCTTCGCCAGCGTTACGGGATGCCGGAACGTCGGCGAGGCGACCATCGTGCCGAGCCGGATCGTCTCGGTGGCGCCGGCGAGCCCGGTCAACCAGGGGATCGCCGCGAACCAGGGCCGGTCCCGGTACCGCCGCCAGGACAGGTGGTCGTACGTCCAGAGGTGGTGGTAGCCGAGCCGCTCCAGCTCGCGAGCCCGGCGCACGGACTCCGCCCACGGATCCGTGGGCAACAGCAGGACGCCCAGCCGCACCGGACGATCGTACGGGGCGGCCCACCGCGCCCGAGCACCGGCGGGCAACCCGAGTCGACAGCCGGTCCGGGCACCCCGGTCGCGGGCGATAACCGGTTGCCCGCGCGGCGGGTGTGCCCTTTCCTGGACGCGTGGACCTCACCTGGATCGATGCCGAGAACCCCGACCCGCGCCACGTCGCCGGCGCGGTCGCGCTGCTGGAAGCCGCCCGAACGGTGGACAGCCCGCACCTGCTGTCGCAGACCGTCCCGCTGTTCCAGGGCCGGCTGCGGCACGGCTGGGACGGCGACCGGCCCGCCATCGCGCTGGCCCTCGACGCGCGGGGCCGGGCGGTCGGATACCTCGAGGTCGTGTTGTTCAACTGGGACAACCGCCATGCGGGGTATGTCGACGTGTCGGTCGATCCACTCGTACGCCGGCAGGGGATCGGCCGCGCGCTGTACGACGCGGGTGCCGACCGCATCCGCGCCGACGGTCGTACGTTGCTGCTCACCAGCGGCTGGGACCAGCCCGCGGCAAGCGGCTTCGCCAAGGCGATGGGCCTGGACCCGGCGGCCGAGACAGTCTACCGCCGGCAGGACCTCCGGCTCGCCGACTGGAGCCGGCTGGACGCCGAGTACGCGCGGGCACGGGAGCACGCCACCGCGTACGAGGTCGTCCGCATGCCCGGCGCCGTACCGGAGTCCATGCTCGTGGACGTCGCCACGATGACCGCCGCCATCAACGACGCACCGACCGAGGGGCTCGACATCGAGGACGAGGTGTTCAGCGCGGAGCGCATCCGGGCGTTCGAGGCCTCCCAGGAGGCGCGCAACCGGCGGCTCTACCGGCTGGTCGCGCGCGAGCGGGCGACCGGCACGCTGGCCGGCCAGACCCTCGTCGGCGTCATGGTGGACCGGCCGTGGTACGCCCTGCAGTTCGACACCAGCGTCGTACGCGCGCACCGCGGTCACCGCCTCGGCCTGCTGCTGAAGATCGGCATGATGCGCTGGCTCGGCGAGGAGGAGCCGCAGCTCCAGTTCATCGACACGGACAACGCCGCGTCCAACTCGTACATGATCGACGTCAACAAGATTCTGGGGTACGAGATCACCGCCACGATGATCGAATGGCAGCGGCGCCTCTAACGCACGGCACCTGAGGTGAACAGCCAGTCGTCGACCCCGTCGTAGCCGGGGCCGTCCAGCTCCGGCGCGCGTACCAGGCCGCTGTTGAGTGCGACGCGCTGGGACGCGACGTTGTCCGGATGGACCCGCGCGATCACCGGATACTCGGGGATGTGCCGCCGGGCCCACGCGACGACCGTCGCTGCCGCCTCGGTCGCGAGGCCGGCACCCCAGGCGGCGGGATCGAGGCGGTAGAACAGGTTCAGCACCGGTCGGTCGCGCAGCTGCATACGCTTCACGCCGCAGAAGCCGATCGGCGGCGAGTCGCGGTCGCCCGCGGCGGCCCGGCCCGTGCCGGGGCCGGCCGGGTCCCGGCGGCGGAGCACCCAGTAGCCGTAGCCGCACTGGCGCCAGTGCTCATCCCACCGGTGGAACAGCTCCCCGGCGTCGGCGCGGGTGGCCAGCGCGTCCGACGGGTTGTACTCGTACGTCCGCGGGTTGTGGTGGATCGCCAGGATCGCGTCGACGTCGGCGGAAGTGGGCCGGCGCAGGGACAGGCGCTCGGTCAGCAGCTCCTCGTTCTCCCCCATCGTGGTCAAGGTACTGGCTGCCACGGCCGGGTCCGGCCCGGCTACGGCGATTCTGCGCACCGGCCCCGAACCGGTGGGAGACTGTTCCCGACAGGATCCCGCCGCGGCACGGCGGGGACCCGACCCCGAGGAGGCGAGCGTCATGGTGGCCGCGAAACGCTGGGCCGTCGACATCTTCATCGACGAGCATGACGATGTGCGGCGGACTCATGCCGAGGCGCGGCTGCACACCGGGGACGCGACCGACCTGCGCGGGACCGGCTGGGCACAGCGTCACCCGCGCGACCGCGAGGTACCGGAGATCGGCGACGAGCTGGCCGCCGCCCGCGCGCTGTCCGACCTGTCGCACCAGCTCCTGCTGGCCGCGACCCAGGACATCGAGCAGTTCAACGCCGATCGCGTACGCCTGGCCGGCTAGCCATCAGCCCCGGAAGCGGCCCCATGAAGGCCTGGCGGGTCGTACGGCCGGGTCGCGACATCGCGGCTGCGCTGGAGCTGCAGGACGCACCGATCCCCGAACCGGCCTCGGACGAGTTGCTGGTACGCGTCCGCGCCTGCGGCGTCTGCCGTACCGATCTGCACGTCGTGCAGGGCGATCTGCCCGTACACCGGCCGCAGGTCGTACCCGGCCACGAGGTCGTCGGTGAGGTCACCGCGATGGGTGGCGCCGCCGCCGGGTTCCACCCCGGCGACCGCGTCGGCGTCGCGTGGCTGCGGAACACCTGCGGCCAATGCCGGTACTGCCTGCGCGGCGCGGAGAACCTGTGCCCGTACTCGACGTACACGGGCTGGGACGCGGATGGCGGCTACGCACAGTACGTCACCGTCCCGGCGGCGTACGCGTACCCGCTGCCCGCGGGGTACTCCGACGAGCAGGCGGCTCCCCTGCTCTGTGCCGGCATCATCGGGTACCGCGCGCTGCGCCGGGCCGACCTGCCGGCCGGGGGCCGGTTGGGCATCTACGGCTTCGGCGCCTCCGCCCATCTCACCGCCCAGGTGGCCATGGCCCAGGGGGCGACCGTGCATGTGGTGACCCGCTCGGCGGCCGCCCGTACGCTGGCACTCCGGCTCGGTGCGGCATCGGCCGTCGAGGACCACGACAGCCCGCCCGAGAAGCTGGACGCCTCGATCCTCTTCGCCCCGGTCGGCACCGTGGTGCCGGAAGCCCTCGCGGCCCTGGACCGCGGCGGGACGCTGGCGATCGCCGGCATCCATCTCACCGACATCCCGGCGCTCAACTACGCGGAACACCTCTTCCAGGAGCGCACCCTGCGCTCGGTCACCGCCAACACGCGGGCCGACGGGCACGAGTTCCTCGGCCTGGCCGACCGGCACCGGCTCGACGTCTCCGTCACCCCGTACCCCCTCGACCAGGCGCCCACCGCGCTGCGTGACCTGGCCGACGACCGGGTCAACGGCGTCGCCGTCTTGCGGGTGCCCTAGGCGATCGGCCTCCCTTGCCCTCCTGGGCCGGCAGGCCGCCGCTGCTCGCGTCGCTGGTCGTCCCGCTCGTCGGCGCATCCATGCCCCCGCTGGTCGCGTCGCCGGTGGTGGTGGGCGCCACCTTGCCGCGCCCGAGCTGCCCGGTGGCGTGCCGCATCGCCGGTCCGGCCACGCCGCCGGTGGTGGTGACGGCGCCCGGCGATCGTCTGGGGCCGCCCTTGACGACCTCCTCGGGGTCGACTGCGACGCCGGCCAGCTCGGGCCGGTCGGTGCGCCTCGGCTCGCCCTGCTCGTCGGGCGGGGGCACAGTCGTCTCGTAGCCCCCAGCGGTCTCGTCCGGCGGGTGCCCGCGACGGCGGGTCGGGTCACTCATGCTGATCGCCCTCCTGACCGGACCGAAGGTCCGGAGTGGTCGGGCTCCTCGTACCCCGGCCAGCCCGGGCGACACCTGATTCGTTCGGCTCGCACCGGGTACCCGTACCCCGTGGTGTTCGTCATCGTCATCCTGGTGATCGTGCTGCTGATCGGGCTGGCCATGAGCGTGCGGCTCGTGCAGCAGTACCAGCGCGGCGTCGTCTTCCGGTTCGGCCGCGTCCTCGAGCCGGTCCGGGAGCCGGGATTGCGACTGATCGTCCCGATCGCGGATCGGATGGTCAAGGTCAGCATGCAGACCGTGGTGATCGGGATCCCGGCCCAGGGGGCGATCACCCGGGACAACGTGACGCTCACGGTCGACGCGGTCGTCTACTACCGGGTCATCGAGCCGGTCAAAGCGGTCGTCAACGTACGCGACTACCCCGGCGCGGTACTCCAGGTCGCCCAGACCGCTCTGCGGTCGGTGATCGGTCGGGCGGACCTCGACACGCTGCTCAGCGACCGCGAGCGGATCAACGCCGAGCTCAAGGCCGCCATCGACCGGCCGACCGAGAAGCCGTGGGGCCTGCTCATCGAGCGGGTCGAGGTCAAGGACGTGGCCCTGCCGGAGACGATGAAGCGGTCGATGTCGCGGCAGGCCGAGGCGGAGCGGGAGCGGCGAGCGCGGGTGATTGCGGCGGACGGCGAGTTCCAGGCATCCCGCCGGCTGGCCGACGCCTCCCGCACCATGTCGGCCACGCCGGGCGCCTTCCAGCTGCGGCTGTTGCAGACGGTGGTCGACGTCGCGGCGGAGAAGAACAGCACCCTGGTCATGCCGTTCCCGGTCGAGCTGCTGCGCTTCTTCAATGGGCTCAGCCAGCACCTCCCGACGGCCGACCGCGCCGGTCCGGCGACAAGCCAGGCGCCGGCCGAGTCACCCGGTCAGTCGCCGGGCGACGGCGATCAGGGGCACGTGTCGCGGAGATGACCGCACACCCGGGGTGACGGTGGTGTGCGGGCTGTAGGCCACCGGCGTCGACCAGCTCGCCGAGCCGGGCCCGGGTGGCGGCGACCGGCAACCGGACGTAGTCGGCGATGTCCCGTACGGTGGCCACGCCGAGCGCGCCCGCGGCCTGCCGTACCAGAGTCCGTTGCGCGTCATGCGCCGAGGGGTCGGGAGCGTGCGGACCTCCGCCGGTATCACCCGCTCGGCGAGGTCGTAGAGCCGCTCGAAGCCCCGCCGGCCGGCCGCCGCGAGCCGGCCGGCGTCGAAGAGCCCTTCCAGCGCCGTCTTGCCGTCGGACCACCGGTACCACAGCAGCGAGGAGTCGGCGTACCCGGTCGGCGCCTTATCCCGGCGGGCCGGATCGGAGAGCTCGCCGAAGGTGAGCGGCCCGCGGCTGCCCGAGCCGCTGAGCCCGCAGCGATGTCCACCGAGCCTCCACAGTGGACAGTTCCCGCCCGCTCGGCCGTGTCCTCGGCACCCTAGGCACGCTCCTCCGCGGCGCCGGGTTCGTCAAGTCGCCCGCCGGTCACCGTTGTATGCCCAGGTCGCCCCGAGGGTGCACCACGAGGACGTCCCGGCGCCCGCGATCGTGCCAGGTCAGCAGCAGCACGCCGGTGCCACGTACGAACCGGCCACGACGACGCCCTACCCGCCGGCGCGCAGCGTGAGGACGGTGATCTCGCTGGGCGCGAAGATCCGCAGCGGCGGTCCCCAGAATCCGGTGCCCCGGCTCGTGTAGAGCTGGGTCCGGTCGCCGTGCCGGCTCAGCCCGCCGACTGCCGGCTGGTCGAGGCGTACGAGGTAGTGGAACGGCCAGATCTGGCCACCGTGGGTGTGCCCGGACAGTTGCAGGTCCACTCCGTGCGCGACGGCCGCGCCGACCTGTTTCGGCTGGTGGGCCAACAGCAGTACGGGCAGGTCCCGGTCGGCGCCGGCCAGCGCGGCGGCGTGGTCGGCCCGATGCCCGGGCCGGCCGGACGATGCGGCGGTCGCGTCGTCGACGCCCGCCACCACGAGCTGGGCGCCGCCGCGCCGTACGACGAGGTGCCGGTTGTGCAGGGGTTCCCAGCCGAGCTCCCGCATGTGGTCGAGCCACCCCTGTGCCTCGCCGAAGTACTCGTGGTTCCCGGTCACGTACGCCCGGGCGAGGCGGGCGCGGACGGTGCCCAGCGGAGCCGCCTGGGCCCGCCGTTGCGACACGCTGCCGTCGGCGATGTCGCCGGTGTGGCAGACGATGTCGGCATCGAGCTCGTTGACCGCCGCGACGACCCGGGCCGACCAGCGGGCCCGGTCGATCGGGCCGTAGTGCGTGTCGGTCAGCAGGACGACCCGGAGGCCGTCGAGGTCCGCACCCAGCCGGGGCATCGTCACGGCCACCTGCCGGACCCGCGGGACGCGCATCGCCTCGGCGTACCCCCACAGCACCAGCACGACCGAGACGGCCAGGACCGCCGCGGCGACGATCCGGGATCGGGCCGGGTCGGCCACGCCGGCGACGACCAGGGCGAGGCGCAGCACGATGCTCAGCGCCGACCAGGCGAACAGGACCCAGACGACACCGAGGATCGTGTCGCCCGCGCGGGCCGCCCAGTCGAGGTGCCGCCGCCCGTGCCCGACGTACATGAGCGCGGGGAACGCGACGAGCAGGCCGGTGAACATGACCGTGCCGGCGGCGACGGCGGCGGCCGGCCACCCGGACCCCGCCACGACCGTCCACCATGGCAGACCGAACAACAGCGCCAGGATCGCCGTGATCGTCACGGCGAACCGCAGCGTCCGCAGCGACTGTCTCGCGGGTGGCGCCTGCACCGCTTCCGTAGCTGACACGGCCGCTCCTCGGTCGGGATTGCATGGAGCATGACACGGCCCGCGCGGCATCGACCACGGCCGCCGGGTGCGGTCAGGCGCTGGCCGGGCGTTCCTTCTTCGGCAGCTTGCTGACCACGGTGTCGTACGAGGCGTCGACCGCCTCGAGCACCTCGTCGTCCGGAATCGCACCGCCGCTCCGCAGCGTGTTCCAGCCGGATCGGCCGATGTACGCCATCACCGACGCGTCCTGCGGGTACCGCGGCAGCCACTCGTCGGCCGCCTCGCGCGTCGGGCCGCACTTGACCCCGACCGAGGACGCCGACTCCGACCCGAGGAACGCGAAGATCTTGCTGCCGACCTTCACGACGACGGCGCCCTCCCACGGCTCGTCCTGCCAGGCGCCCGGTTTGGCCAGGCAGTACGCCAGTAGCTCGTCCCTTCGCACGGCGGCCTCCTTCGGTAGCAGCACCATGATCTCCCAGCTCGTACGTGATGTCCGCCATGGCCGGCGGCCACTGGTCATGTCGTACCGCATCGCTACGCTGACGAACTGTGCCCGACCCTGCGGTAACGGAGGTGCCGACCCGGTGGAGTGCCGATCAGGTGCTCGCCCTGGCTCCGGACGCCGCCGCGCAGCGGGCCGCCCGTACGCTCACCGGCGACACGGCGTGGTGCGAGGTCGGGCTGAGCGTCGAGGAGGCGTTGCCGCCGACGGTGTGGGGGCTGTGCCAGGGCAACGGCGTGCACCCCTACCAGACCTGCGTCGACCTCACCGAGCCGGCCTACCGCTGCTCCTGCCCGAGCCGGAAGTTCCCGTGCAAGCACACCCTCGCGATACTCCTGCGTTGGGCGTCCGGTGCGGTGCCGGAGGCGCCGGCACCGCTGTGGGTCCGGCATTGGCAGGCCTCGCGGGCCGATCGGGTCTCCCGCGCGGCGACGCGCCAACTGGAGGCGGCGCGCAATGGCGGCGAGGGCGCCGGCCGGGCCGCGAGCGAGAAGGCCGTGCTCCGCCGTGCCGAGCGGGTCGCCGCCGGCCTGGCCGAGCTCGATCGCTGGCTGGCCGACCAGCTGCGGGGCGGTCTCGCCGCGGCGTCGCGGGTGGGTTACGACCACTGGGACGTGATGGGGGCCCGGCTGATCGATGCCCAGGCGCCCGGTGCGGCGCGGCTGGTGCGCAACCTCGCCGGATATGTGGGCGAGCCGGAGCGGCTGCTCGCCGAGCTGGGCCTGCTGCGGCTGCTCGCGGCCGGCTTCGCCCGGCTCGACAGCCTGCCGCCCGCACTGGCCGCGACGCTCCGGCTGCGGGTCGGCATGCCGGTGTCGGCTGAGGAGGTGCTCGCCGGACCGGCGGTCCGCGACCGGTGGCAGGTCCTCGGCGTCCGCGACGAACCGGAGAACGACCTGATGGTCCGCCGGGTGTGGCTGCGTGGCGCGCAGACCGGTCGGCCCGCGTTGGTGCTGTCGTTCGCCGCGCCGGGTCAGGTCTTCATCACCGATCTGGTGCTGGGCACCCAACTGGACGCCGACCTGTGCTTCTACCCCGACCACGTGCGGGTGCTCATCGCCCACCGGCACGCCCCGGCCGCACCGATCACCGACCTCGCCGGTGCCCGCCCGGTGGCCGCGGCGATGCGGGAGTACGCCGCGGCGATGGCCGCCGACCCGTGGCTGGAGCGGTGGCCGATGGTGCTGGCCGACGTCGTGCCGGCGCGGGGTTCCGCGGCCGAGCCGGCTCGATGGTTCCTGACGGCGGACGGTGGCGGCGTGCCGATCGATCCGGCGGTCGGTTCGCCGTGGCGGCTCGTCGCGGCGGCCGCCGGTCGTCCGGTCACCGTCGCCGGGGAGTGGACGGCGACCGGGCTGCGGCCGTTGAGCGTCTGGGCGCACGACCGGTTGGTACGGCTGTGAACCAGGCGACGCCCAGCTGGCCCGACGTGCTCGCCGCGGCCCTGGTCGGCACCGCGCGCAGCGGCGGGCGGGCCGAGTCGCTGCT
>JAEHDK010000046.1 GCA_016880465.1 Micromonosporaceae bacterium | reverse complement strand
GGGGGTACACGGTGCGCGGCAGCGCTGGCATGGGCGCCGGACCGGAGTCACGCTGCGCCCCAGGATCAGCGGCAGGTGCCGATGGCACCGGCGGCGCTGACGAGACCGGCGGCACCGCCGGCGAGCCGTACGACTGCCCGAACGGCTGGGTCGGCGCGGGCGCGGGGTACGGGCTCGCGGCGGGCCCACCGTACTGGCCCGGCTGCCCGTACGCCCCGGCCTGGCCGTACTGCTGCGGCTGGGCGACCGGGGCACCGTACGGCTGCCCGTACTGGGCCGGCTGGCCGTACTGGGCCGGCTGACCGTACTGGGCCGGCTGGCCGTAGCCGGGTTGCTGGCCGTAGCCGGGTTGCTGGCCGTACTGGGCCGGCTGGCCGTACACGCCGGGACCGTAACCGGCCGGCACTGGCCGGGGGCGCGGTGTCGCGTACCTGCCCTGGAACACCCGCACGACGACCAGCGCGGCCACCGCGAGCACGGCGAGGAAGGCCAGGTTGTCGAGGAACTGTTCCAGCCCGGCCCGGACCGAGTTGAGCCCGTCGCTGCTGACGGCCCCCACGAACCCGGCGAACAGGCACACCACGCCGAAGAACGCGCTCACGGCGTACTCGACGAGGGCCGCCAGCGTGACCAGCTTCGCGCGCCCGACCGCGGGGAGGAGATGCGTGGCGAGGAGCACCGCCACCAGCGGGAAGAAGATCGACTCCAGCCCCACGAATACGCCGAACTCCCGCAGGGCGCGCACGGTGAAGGTGGACGCCCCGAAGTTGTTCGACGAGATCGCCAGGTCGACCATCCCGAGGAACAGCCACATCGCGTTGGCGGCGAGCAGGACGAACGCCGCGATCTCCCGGATGGGCCTGGTGAACTGGCTCGCCTTCTTCTCGTCGGCGGGCGTGCCGTCGGACTGGGTGCTCACTGCTCCCCCTTGCCTGCGGGGTGGTCAAGGTCGCCCGTGAGCGTATCCCGCGCGCGCCGCTACTGCCCGGATAGGCGAGGATGGCGCCCATGCATCTGGTCGTTCTCGCCGGCGGCATCGGCGGGGCCCGGTTCCTGCTGGGTGTGCGCAGCTACGCCCGCGAGCGCGGCGCGGAGGTGACCGCGATCGTCAATGTGGGCGACGACCTGAGCCTGCACGGGTTGCGGATCTGTCCGGACCTCGACAGCGTGATGTACACGCTCGGCGACGGCACCGATCCGGACCGCGGTTGGGGCCGCCGGGACGAGACGTGGACGGTCAAGGCGGAGCTGGCGGCGTACGGCGCCGGGCCGGAGTGGTTCGGGCTCGGCGACCGGGACCTCGCCACGCACCTCGTCCGCAGCACGATGCTCGGCGCGGGCCACCGGCTCTCGGCCGTCACCGAGGCGCTCTGTGCCCGCTGGCAACCGGGCGTACGGCTGCTGCCGGCCACCGACGACCCGGTGGAGACCCACGTGGTGGTCGAGGAGGGCACCATCCACTTCCAGCAGTGGTGGCTCCGGCACCGCGCCGCGCTACCCACCCAGCGGTTCGTCTTCGTCGGCGTCGAACAGGCCAAGCCGGCGGCCGGCGTGCTCGACGCGCTGGCCGCCGCCGACGCCGTCCTCATCGCGCCGAGCAACCCGGTGGTCAGCATCGCGCCGATCCTGGCGGTACCCGGACTGCGCGACGCGGTCACCGGCGGGCCGGCGCCGGTGGTCGGGCTGTCGCCGATCATCGGCGGGGCTCCGGTACGCGGCATGGCCGACCGTTGCCTGGCCGCCGTCGGCGTACCGTGCACCGCGGCCGGTGTCGGGGACCTCTACGGCGCCCGGTCGCGCGGCGGCCTCCTCGACGGGTGGCTGGTCGATCCGGCCGACTCGGGCACCGCCGTCGCGGGCGTACCGGTCCGCGAGACTCCACTGTGGATGACCGACGAGCGGGCGACCGCGGAGATGGTACGGGTGGCCCTGGAGGTGGCCGGTGCTTGAGATCCTGCCCGTGGTCGGCATCGGCGACGTACGGCCGGGGGCCGACCTCGCCGAGCTCATCGCGGATGCGGCGCCGTGGCTCGCCGACGGCGACGTACTCGTCGTCACCAGCAAGATCGTGTCCAAGGCGGAGGGCCGGCTCGTCCCCGTACCCACCGGCGGGCCCGAGCGCGAGGCGGCCCGCGACGTGGTGCTGACCGCCGAGACCGCGCGTACGGTGGCCCGCCGCGGGCACACCCGCATCGTCCAGACCCACCACGGCTTCGTGATGGCCTCCGCCGGCATCGACTCGTCCAATGTGGACCGCCAACACCTC
>JAEHDK010000460.1 GCA_016880465.1 Micromonosporaceae bacterium | reverse complement strand
GGGCTGGGCGGCGGGCGGCGCAGGCTGTGGGGCGGGCGCGGCCTGGGCGGCGGGCTCGGGTTGCGCTTCGGGCTGGGTGGGTGCGGCTTGGCCGCCCGCCTCACCGTCGCCCGCGATCACCGCGAGCTGGCTGCCGACCTGCGCGGTCTCGTCCTCGTGTACCACGATCTGGGTGAGCACGCCGGCGGCGGGCGACGGGATCTCCGTGTCGACCTTGTCGGTGGAGACCTCCAACAGGGGTTCGTCGGCCTCGACGCGGTCGCCCTCCTGCTTGAGCCAGCGGGTAACGGTGCCCTCGGTGACGCTCTCCCCGAGCCGGGGCATGGTGACCGGTACCGGCATGTCGTTCGACTCCCTTTTGCACCTGGGACGGATCATTAACCGTGGACATGGAGCGGCTTGCCCGCCAGGGCAAGGTGCGCCTCACCGAGGGCCTCGTCCACCGTCGGGTGCGCGTGTACGAGCCGGGCGACATCCTCCGGGAACGCCTCCCAGTTGTAGATCACCTGGGCCTCGCCCACAAGTTCGCTGACCCGACTGCCGACCAGGTGGACACCGACGACCGGACCGTCGGTCAGCGCGACCAGCTTCACGCAGCCGGCAGCCTTGAGGATGCGCGACTTGCCGTTGCCGGCGAGGTCGTACACCACGGTCTCCACCTTGTCACCGTACTGCTCGCGGGCCTGCGCCTCGGTGAGTCCCACGGTGGCGACCTCGGGGTCGGAGTACGTCACCCGCGGGATACCCGCCTCGTCGATCACCGCCGGGTTCCGTCCGGCGATCTCCTCTGCCACGAAGATGCCCTGCTGGAAACCCCGGTGCGCGAGCTGGACGCCGGGCACGATGTCGCCGACCGCGTAGACGTTCGGCACGTTGGTACGCAGCCGCTCGTCGGTCGGTACGAAGCCGCGGTCGAGCCGGATGCCCTGCTCTTCGTACCCCAGATTGGCGGTGGTGGGCCCGCGCCCGACGGCGACCAGCATGATCTCGGCCGCGACGCTCTCCCCGTCCACCGTCGTCGCGGTTATCCCACTGTCCGACGTGGACACACTCGCGAACGGCTTGCCCGTCCGGAACGTGATGCCGCGCTTGCGGAAGGCGCGCTCCAGCCGTCGGGACGACTCCACGTCCTCGGTGGAGAGCAACCGGGGCAGCGCCTCGATGATCGTCACCTCGGCGCCGAACGAGCGCCACACGCTGGCGAACTCGCAGCCGATGATCCCGCCGCCGAGCACGACGACCGAGGCCGGGACGCGGTCGAGGGTCAGCGCGTGCTCCGACGTGATCACCCGCTCGCCGTCGATCTCCAGGCCGGGCAGCGTACGGGAGTACGACCCGGTGGCCAGTACGACGTTGCGGCCGGCGTACCGGGTGCCGCCGACGTCCACAGTGGTCGGCGCGACCAGCCGGCCGGAGCCCTCGACGTAGGTGATGCCACGCGACTTGATCAGGCCCTGGAGGCCCTTGTACATGGCCGCGACGACGCCGTCCTTGTAGGTGTTGACGCCCTTCATGTCGACGCCCTCGAATGAGGTCTGGATGCCGAACTGCTCGGAGTCGCGGGCCAGGTCGGCCACCTCGCCGGCGTGCAGCAGCGCCTTGGTCGGGATGCAGCCGCGGTGCAGGCAGGTGCCACCGACCTTGTCCTTCTCGATCAGCGCGACCGACATGCCGAGCTGCGCCGCCCGCAGTGCGGTGGCGTAGCCGCCGCTGCCGCCGCCCAGGACTACCACATCAAAGGTCTGGTCGCTCACCGTGATCTCCTTCGTTCAGGCATCCGCGGCCATCTTGTCACTTGTGGACGGCAGCAGCGATGTGAGGTGCCCAAGGACACGGGTGGAGGACGTACCCTTGCCGCAGCCGCCTGGCCACCCCTCGGCCGGCGGTGACGACGGATCCCGGGAGGAGGCCCGCCGGTGGCCTGGTTTCGGCGGCGGAGCAAGTCGGGTGGCGGAGATCGCCCCGCCAATCGTGCCGATCTGGAGCACCTTGAGCAGTTTATCCGGACCCGTCGGGGTGTTGAGGCGTTCATCGAACCTCGGACGACCGTCACCGAAACCACGATCGTGCTGATCGCGCACGACGGCGAGTGGACCCGCCGGCGGATCGACGGTCCTGAGGGCGCGCGCCGGTTCGGGCACCGGCTCGGCATCCCGGTCTACGACGTGGCGCTCGTCGGCTACCCGAAACGCATGCGCGAGTTCAACGAACGGCGCAAGCAGGCCAACTGACGTAGGGCTCGCGTCCGCTCGCCGGCGGGCGCTGGCTCAGCCATTCGCGGCGATGTCCTCGACGAGCGCGACCAGGGTACGGATCGGGACGCCGGTGGCCCCCTTCGGCCAGTAGCCGAACGGGTCGCCGGTGTGGTACGCCGGTCCGGCGATGTCGATGTGCGCCCAGGCCACGCCGTCGGTCACGAACTCGGACAGGAACACGCCGCCCTGCAGCATCTGGCCGGCGCGGTCCATCGAGGAGTTCACCTGGGAGATGTCGGCGACGTCCGAGTCCATGCCGGTGCGTACGTCGTCCGGCAACGGCATCGGCCAGGCCGGCTCGCCCACCGAGTCGCCCGCGGTCCGGACCCGCTCGCAGAGCTCCGGCGTACCCATCACGCCGGCGATCCGCTTGCCCAGCGAGATCACCTGGCCGCCGGTCAGGGTCGACGTCTCCAAGAGGTACTCGCAGCCGTCGGCGCAGGCCCGGGACATCGCGTCGCCGAGGATCATGCGGCCCTCGGCGTCGGTGTTGAGCACCTCTACCTTCTTGCCGCCGAACATGGTGACGACGTCCCCCGGCCGGTACGAGGTGCCGGACGGCATGTTCTCCGCCATCGGCACGTACGCGGTGACCGCCACGGCCGGCTTGAGCGCGGCGATCGCGAGCATCGTCGCGGAGACCGCGGCCGCGCCGGCCATGTCGCTCTTCATCTCCCACATGCCCTGGGCCGGCTTGATCGAGATGCCGCCGGTGTCGAACGTGATGCCCTTGCCCACCAGCGCGACGCGCTTGCCGTTCGCCGGGTCCGCCGGGTGGTACGCGATGCGGACGAGCCGGGGCGGCGCCTCCGAGCCCTGGCCGACCGCCGTGATCCCGCCGTACCCGCCGGTGCGCAGGGCCGTCTCGTCGAGCACCTCGACGGCCAGCCCCGCCTCGGTGGCGGCGGCCGCGACGAGCGTGGCGAACGCAGGCGGCCGGAGATCGTTGGGCGCCGTGTTGACCCAGTTCCGGGCGCGTGCCACCGCGGCCGTCAGGGCCGACGCGCGCTCGATCTCGGCCCGCGCGGCCGCGTCACCGGCGTCGGGTACGTGCAGGCGCACGGAAGCGACCGGGTCGCGGCGGGTCGGCTGCGGCTTGGTCTTGTAGGATGCTGCGAGTCGTCACGATTGTGCGAACGAGAAGACGAGCCAGCGGAGGAGGCCGCAGAAGCCGCGGAGGCATCATGTAGGTCGCGCAACTCATCGTCATCATCCGAGTGCAGATGAGGATGCGCCTGAGAATCGGGCGACGCTAGCCCTGCGTCCTCCTCCGGTTCCTCCGT
>JAEHDK010000045.1 GCA_016880465.1 Micromonosporaceae bacterium | reverse complement strand
GGCCCGCGAGGAGGGCCTGCTGGTCGGCGGCTCCTGCGGGATGGCCGCCGTGGCCGCCCTGCGGGTCGCGGCGGCGGCCGGGCCGGACGCGATCGTCATCGTACTGCTCCCGGACAGCGGGCGCGGGTACCTCTCGAAGATCTTCAACGACGAGTGGATGGCGCGGTACGGGTTCCTGCGTACGACCTCCACCGCGACCGTCGAGGACGTGCTGGCCGGCAAGGGCGCTCGGATGCCGCAGCTGGTCCACGTCCATCCCACCGAGACCGTCCGCGACGCCATCGACTACATGCGTGAGTACGGGGTGTCGCAGCTGCCGGTACTCAAAGCGGAGCCACCGGTCGTCACCGGCGAGGTGGCGGGTTCGCTGGCCGAGAAGGATCTGCTCGACGCGCTGTTCACCGGGCAGGCCCACCTCCACGACGCGATCGAGCGGCACCTTGGTCCGCCGCTGCCGATGATCGGGGGTGGCCAGCCGGTCAGCGAGGCGGTCGCGTTGCTCGAGAAGGCCGACGCGGCGATCGTGCTGGTCGACGGCAAGCCGCGCGGTGTGATCACCCGCCAGGACCTACTGGCGTTCCTGACCTAGGCGGCGTACGCGGCCGGCGGGCTAGGGGAGCTCGGCGGGTACCGCCACCACGTCGACGAATGCGCCCTTGCGCAGCACGGTGATCTGCAGCCGGGTGCCGATCGCCGGCCCGAGCATGAGCCGGAGCAGGGCCTGCACGTTCTCCACCGGCCGGCCGCCGGCCGAGACGATCACGTCGCCGAGGTAGATGCCGGCCACGCCGGCCGGGCTGCCGGGTACGACCTCGGCAACCCGCAGCCCGACCCGTTGGCCGAGCTTGGCCGCGATCGGCGGGGGCAGCGGTACGGGCGCACCGGCGACGCCGAGCCAAGCCCGGCGTACCCGACCGGACGAGACGAGCTCGCCGATGATGTGCCGCGTTGTCGGGTTGATGGGTACCGCCAGCCCGAGCCCGACGCCGGCGACCGCGGTGTTCACCCCGACCACACGGCCGGCCGAGTCGGCCAGCGCGCCACCCGAGTTACCCGGGTTCAGTGCTGCATCGGTCTGGATGACGTCGTCGATCAGCCGGACCCGCCGTCCGTCATCGGCCGGCAGCGACCGGCCGAGCGCGCTCACGACGCCGGCGGTGACGGAGCCGGCCAGCCCCATCGGGTTGCCGACGGCCACGACGAGCTGGCCGATCCGCAGCCGGTCGGCGTCGCCCAGCTCGGCCGACGGCGCCCCGACCGCGCGCGTACGCAGCACGGCCAGGTCGGACAGCGGATCGGCGCCCACGACGTCGAAGCGGGCCTCCGTACCGTCGCTGAACGTGGCCATGCCGGTGGCCGCGCCGGCTACGACATGCGCGCTTGTCAGCAGGAACCCGTCGGCGGTGAAGGTGACCGCCGAGCCCGCGCCGGTACCCCGTGACGAACGTACGGTGAGCGCCGCCACACTGGGCAGGACCCGATCCGCAACGGCCGTGACGACCCGGCTGTAGGCGTCGAGTGCTTCCCGTTCGGTTTCCATGCCGGAACCAACACCGCGGCGACCCCGGTGATGCCCGGCGCCACGTCCGCTGTCGGCGAACGACCGCGCCTCAGCCGAGGCACACGTCCGGCAGCTCGAACCAGCGCAGCTCCTCGAAGTGCGGCGAGACGGCGTGGCCGCCGCCGCCGTCCGGCTCGGGCGGCCGGTCGGCGAGCTTCGCGAAGATCTCCTCGGCCTCGGTCAGGTAGCCGGCGAGCGCGTTCTCCGGCGCCCGCTCGTGCTCGCCGCCCACCCCGGGCCAGCGCAGCCGGCCGGTCGCGTCGTACCGCAGCCGGGCCAACCGCAGCGGCGGCTCGACCAGTCCCGCGTGGTGCCGCCACAGCCCGGTACGCGGGTCGAACCGGTAGTCCGGCAGCAGCTTCCAGCCCTGCGTCGCGACCAGGTGCACCGCCGCGACGATGTACCGGTGCACCGCTTCGGAGATGAAGTAGTTGAAGCTGATCCGTACCCAGCCCGGCTTGATGCCCTCGCAGCCCGCGATGATCTCCTGCTCGAAACGGTGCGACCGGTCGAGGTCGATGCCCAGCAGGCGGTGCCCGTACGGTCCGGCGCACGAGCAGCCACCGCGGGACTGGATGCCGAACAGGTCGTTGAGGAGCGCGACGACGAAGTTGTGGTGCAGGTAGCGGCCGCCCGGCCGGCGGATGACGAAGGACACGATCGACAGCCGGTCCGCGGCGAGGTTGCCGAGGATCTCCATCGCCGGGTTCTGCCGCCAGGACTCGATCGCCCGGCGCAGGAAGTCCTCCTCCAGGCCGCGGATCACGTCGACGCCGACCGCCTCCTTGAGCTGGAACACGAGCCCGGCCCGGATGGACTCGACGATCGCCGGCGTACCGCCCTCCTCGCGGTGTGCCGGGTCCGCGAGGTAGTGGTGCTCGTACTGGTTGACGTAGTCCACCGTGCCGCCGCCCGGTACGGTCGGGACCCGGTTGCGCAGCAGCTCCTTGCGGACGACGAGCACGCCGGGCGTGCCGGGGCCGCCGACGAACTTGTGCGGGGACAGGAAGATCGCATCCACGTACGCCTGCGGATGGTGCGTACATCGGCCGTACATGTCGATGCCCACGTACGGCGCGGCGGCCGCGAAGTCCCAGAACGACAGCGCGCCGTGCCGGTGCAGCAGGTCGGATATCGCGTGGGTATCCGAGACGATCCCGGTCACGTTGGACGCGGCGGAGAACGAGCCGATCTTCAGCGGGCGGTCCGCGTACCGGCGCAGCTCATCGGCGAGGCGGTCGACATCGATGTGCCCGTCCACGTCTTCCGGGATCGTCACGATGTCCGCGATCGACTCGCGCCACGGCAGCTCGTTCGAGTGGTGCTCGAACGGCCCGATGAACACCACCGGCCGCTCCGCGACGGGGATCTGGTCGCGTAACCGGTACCGGTCGTCCAGCTCGGCCGGGATGCGGATGCCCAGGATGCCGATCATCTTGTCGATCGCACCGGTCGAGCCGGAGCCCGTGAAGATCACCACGGTCTGCTCGTCGCCGCCGACGGCGTCCCGGATCAGCTGCCGGGCGTCCTCGCGCAGCCGGGTCGTCTGCAGCCCGGTGCCCGACGACTCGGTGTGGGTGTTCGCGTACCGCGGCAGCACCTCGTTCCGGATGAAGTCCTCGAGGAAACCGAGGGACCGGCCCGACGCGGTGTAGTCGGCGTACGTCACGCGGCGGGGACCGTACGGTCCCCACATCACCTGGTCGTCGCCCAGCACCGACTCACGAATGCGGCGTACCAGGGGCGTGTCCTCGGCCATGTCTCATTATGTGGCGTCAATGATCGGTTGTCCTCGGCGGATCGGGCCAGCCGGTGCCCGTCGACGTGACACAGATGCTCGCCGACGTGACAACTCGGACGGACAATGCACAGTCGCACAATCTGTCCGATCCCGACCCTTGCCCGGCAGTGGATCCTGTGTGCCAGAGGTCCCCGCGGGTTCATCCCGCGGGGTCCGTGTTCGGAAGGGAGCCGACCACAGCCGACCATCCAACGACCTACCCACACCCCCCGGCCACATCCGAGCGAGCGCGTGGGACGGCCACTCTCCCCGGCACAGGGAAACCCACCGTGGCCCGCCCGCGTTCGCGCCCGCGGAGACCACAGCGGCGGCCCGCCAATCGCCCTGCCGGTCCCGCGTAGGACCCACCCGTGGCATCGAGTCGGCCAGCCTCCGCCGACCCGCGCCTCCGGCCAGGCGCTGACCCGGGTGGGTCCCTCGGGTGGGGGTGCGTGACCCGATCGGTCCCTGGCAAACATCGGTCACGCACCCCCGCCCGGCCAGCTGGCACGTAGGGAGCGACGTGGCCGGGTGCCCGGATCGGGGGGCCTCAGGCCAGCGTTATCCGGTCCCCGGTCACCTTCAGCGCCACCGCTGGGAGCGGCTCGGTCGCCGGCCCGTTGACAACGGAACCATCGGAGAGCTTGAACCTGCTGTCATGGCAACCGCAGCGGACCGTGCCCTTCGCGTCGTCTATCTCGGCCATTCCGCAGCCCTGGTGGGTGCAGACCGCGCTGAGCCCCTTGAACTCGCCGGCCTTGAGCTGGGTGATCACCACCTTGCCGGCGATCACGCCGCTGCCGACGGGTACCTCGCCGGTCTTCACCACGACCGGGCCGGTGGCGGCTGGCTCGTTCCCCGCGGCGCCGTCCCCGCAGCCGGCGAGTGCGGCGGCCGCGCCGGCCGCGCCGACCCCGATGATGACCGCGCGTCTCGTCGTACCGTCCGGTTGCATGGTCCCCGCTCCCGTTCTTCGGCATCCGTGTGGGGGAGCGTACGAGCGGCATCGAACCGGCTGACAGAGCCAAAGCCACGCAAGATTGCGTGGTCCAATCGACGGCGACGACTCCGGCGCACAAGCGGGCGGCACAGCCGATGCCGCGCCGCCCGCCTGTTGTGGTCGTACGTCAGGTCAGGTCGACCATGACGTGCATACCCTCGTACGCGTGCGGGATCCCGATCTCTTCGTCCGGCACGTAGCAGATCTCTGCGTACGGGCCGGGCGGGAGGTCGAGCTTGGTGATGGTCCACCGGCCGGGTGAGATGGCCTGCAGGCCGCTCTGTACGCCGGTCCACGGCGACTGCGGCAATGCGCCTCCGGCGAGGACCGCGTTGTAGAACTCCGTGATGTAGTCGTCGGTAATTCCGGCCCTCGTGGGGCGGAACACGACCTCGTGGATCTCGTCGCCGGTGTTCACGTACAGGAAGGTGCCCGTAGCGCTGAGCGACCGCGGCGTGAGGAACCGCGGCTCCCCGTTCTCCGAGTAGGTCAGCACGGTCGCGTCCACCCGGGGTGGCAACGAGAACCGGAAGTTCCCGACGGCTTCGATGGTCTGGATCCGCGTCGGCCTTTCGCCCAGGTCTCCGAGATCGAAGAAGTGGTAGGTGCCCGGCTCCAACGGCATGGTGACCGAGATTGCCCGGAACGGGAAGGTCACTGCGCCGCCGACCAGCACGGCGTGCTCCAGTAGGCCCCGTGCACCGAGCGCCCGATCCGGGAAGTCACCCAATAGGCCCAGGTCGAAGTCGTGCATGACCTCCTCGACCGTCGAGCCCGGCTTGACCCGGAAACCCTGTACCGCATGCGAGGCCGTGTCCTGCGCCACGATCTCGAACGTGACCAGCCCGGACTGTACCGTGGCGGGCAGTGAGAAGCCGCCGTCCGTCGTCACGTCGACATGGATGACTGGGATGTGACTACCCGACGAGGTGGTACCCGCATCGGCTGCGCCGGTGGTAGCCAGCACCATTGCTCCGGTCGCCGCCAGCGCGGCTGCGGCCTTGAACAATCGTGCGTTTGCTTGGGACATAGACAAACGCTCCCTTCTCCCGCCCTTCCGGTGCGGGCGGACAGCGCCGGCCGATGCGGCCGGCGCATGCTGGCGTACGACGGAGCCCCGATACGCAGGACGTTTCACGCGGCCCGGCCAGGCCGCAAAGAACCGCCTCCGGTCTAATGTGGACATCTCTACCCAGGTTTAGTCCACTCGGCCGTATGCCAGGCCGAGTCTCTCAGAACGCCGGCTCAAGATGTAGAGACGAGAGGAGTAGATGTGTGGATGGACGTTCGGCCGGTTCTTGACCGCTAGACGGTTGCGGCAAGCCGCACGGCCCGCCCGCGCGACGACCGTACGGCCCTTCGCCGGGACGCTGAAGACCCGCCGGGCGCCGTCCGCCCGGCACCGGGTGGAGCGATTGCCCAAATTGAGTACGGTTCGCCGGGCGCGAAACCCCGCGATACCCCACCACATACTTACCGGAGATGGGAACGTACCGGAAATCGGTAACGACATTTGTCGAATAGCGATGCTCCGCGCGAGTGACGTCGTCGATAGCCGGACATTTACCGCCGTGTGGGTTGATCCCGGGTCGCGGGATCTGCCGCGGTCGGCGATGCCCGGATGGGACGGCGTACGCCTGAGCGGTCGCTGCTCATTGCCGGCGACCGCTACTCGCCCGTCTGCGGGCTAGTCGTCGCCGATCGTGGCGGCAAAGATGCTGCGCCCGAACGTCGCCGCGAACAGTGTCTTCGACCCGGCATGGAAACGCACCTCGGTGACGGGTACCAGGGGGAAGGTCTCGCCGACCTTGAGCCAGGTACGGCCGAGGTTGGGGCTGAAGAACACCCCCATGTCCGTGCCGATGTACAGCCATCCGCGGTGCTTCGGATGCCGGATGATGTCGTTGACCGGGGCCTGCGGCAGGTTGCCGGAGATGTCGCGCCAACTCGCCCCGCCGTCCGTGGTCATCAGCACGTGCGGCTGGGTCTCGCTCTCCCACCGGAACCCGGAGTAGGTGACCCACGCCGTCGAAGCGTCGTCGGGGTCGACTCTCACCCGGGTGACCCATCGGTCGGGCAGGTCCGGGTCGGTCAGTCGGGTCCAGCTGGCACCGCCGTTCGCGGTCAGCCATAGCCGTCCGTCGTCGGTGCCGACGTACACGATGTCCTTGTCGGTCGGCGCTATGCCGATGGCGGTGATGGTCCCGTACGAGGTCGGGTTGCGCGGCGTCGGCCCGCCGGTGAGGTCCGGGCTCACGACGCGCCACGTGCGGCCGCGGTCGTCGGATCGGTTGAGCACGTTCGACCCGAGGTACACCGTGTCCGGCGCTCCGGGGGCGATCTCGAGCGGCGACACCCAGTTGAACCGGTTCCCGCCCAACCGTGCCCGGATGGAGGTCATCGTGTCGCCGCCGTTGTCGGAGCGGGCGCACCCGCCGTTCTGCGAGCACGCGAACACGTTGTTGAAGTCGACCGGGTTGATGCGGTTCATCATCCCGTCGCCGCCGCGGTACTGGTTCCAGTTTGCCCCGCCCCACGACCGCAGCGATCCGTTGTCCTGGGTGCCGCCGGAGACCCGCGTGACGTCCTGGACGCTCGCGTCCATCGCGTAGAACTGCATGTAGGGCTCGACCGTGGCCTTCGTCCACGGCCCGATGACGTTGCCGTTCTGGTTGGACCAGTAGAGCCCGCCGTCGTTGCCGACGTAGACCCGGTCCGCGGTGTGCGGGTCGAACGCGAGCGCGTGCTGGTCGGCGTGGATGCCGGTGCCGCGAGTCCAGCTGGCCCCGCCGTTGTGCGACTCCATCATCGGCACTCCGGCCGAGAACACGTGGTCGGCGTCGTCAGGGTCGACCCACAGCCGGCCGAACCACCAGGCGAACCCGCCGTCCGCCGCGTCCAGGGCCGGCTCACCGGTCGACGGCCGGGTCCACGTGGCGCCCGCGTCGTTCGAGACGAAGAAACCGGTGAGGTTGCCGACGAGGTCGTTGGTGATGACGTAGGCGCGGTTCGGGTCGCTCTCCGCGAACGCCACACCGATGCGGCCCGGCTCGCTCTCCGACGTCGGCAGCGGCGCTCCGATTCGCGTCCAGGTCTGGCCGCCGTCGCGGGAAAGGTACACCCCGGAACCCGGCCCGCCGTACTGCCGTCCGTCGGGGAACCGCAGCTTGTCCCACAGCGCCGCCAGCACGATGTCCGGGTTGACGGGGTTGACCGCCAGGTCGATGGCGCCGGTGGAGTTGTTGCTGCCGTCGAGCACTCGCCGCCAGGTCGCGCCGCCGTCCTCCGACAGGTACACCCCACGGTCGCCACCGGTGTCGAACAGCCGCCCCTGCGCCGCCACGAAGATCCGCCGGGGGTCGGCTGGATCGATCCGGATCCGGCCGATCGCGCCGGTATCCGTCAGCCCGAGGCTGACCCAACCCGCCCCGCCGTCGGTCGAGCGGTACAGGCCGGTGCCGTAGTACGAGCCGCCACCGCCGTGGTCGGGCTCGCCGGTCCCCGCGTACAGCGTGCCGTCGCGCGCGATGGCCAGGGCGCCCATGGACTGGGGCAGGTCGTCGGGCCAGGCGCTGACAAGAGTGGCGCCGCCGTCGGTGCTCTTCCACACCCCACCGGTGCCGGCCGCCACGTACAGGGTGCCCGGCGTGTTCGGGTCGAGGACCACGTCGATCAGCCGGCCACCGATGTTGCCGGGGCCGAGCAGCTTCCAGTGCACATCCGACAGCTGCGGGGCGCCGACCCGAGTGTCCCGCTCGATCTGCCGGGCCTGGGCCACGGCCTCCCGGTACGCGGTCGGCGGTATCGACCCGTCCGGGTTGGCCCGTTGCAGCCACATCCACTCGGCCGGCTCGGCCGGGTTCTCCTTCTCTTCCCCCTCCTCGCCGTGCTCGGGGTCGTCGGCGGCCTCGGCCGCCGGGCTACCGAGGCGGGGAACAGCCCTATCGCCTCCGACGAGAGCGAGCATGGCCCCGACAGTCGCCAGGACGACGCCGACCGACAGCACCCGTACCCGCGTGGACCTCATCAGTCACCCCACCTTTCGGAGGCAGCATCGTCGCTAGTCGATGCATGGCACTTTACCCAGGTACGGGCGAAACGGGAAGGGAGTGGTAGGCGACGACGTGCCCGTCCATTCCTGGCGACCGGCACTCACGTGAGGGAAGCGTTTGTACGGTGCACTCGACCCGAACAGCGGGCAGCGATCGATCGACGCCGGCCAGTAACGTTCCTCCATGGCGCCCGCGGGACAGTTGGCGGTCCAGTGGTGGACCGTGCCCCCCGCGCGCCAGGTCAGCTACCTCAGCGGCGCCGATCCGGAACTGCTCGGTATCGCGCTGGATCCGTTGCCGGCGACCGCCCCGGCCGTAGTCCAGTTCCGCCCAGCAACCGGTGGACCGCTCGGCGACCAGGTCACGCTCATCCTCGACGAACTGGACCGGGCGGCAGTCGCGCTGTTCCCGCGCTGGCTGGCCGGTGCCGAGCGGCTCGATGGGCCGCAGGGGCTCGGCGTACCGGCCGTCCGTGCCGTCGCCGAAAAGGTAGCCGCGCGGTCGTCCGCCTTCGGCCCGTTCCTGGCCGACCTGGCCGAGCGCAGCCTGCGGGCTCAGGCCGGCGAACCGGCCGGCCGCCGCGCCAGCTTTCCGGCCGAGGTACGTGCGACCGGACTTGGCAGAGTCATCGCGGACGCCTACGGCCGCGAGTCGATCGCTCTGTTGATTGAGGTACCGGAAGGCCTGCGGCCGGTCGACGAGCGAGCGCTCACATCGGCCGCCGAATGGCTCGCGCATCACGGTCGCCTCACGGTCTGGCTCGCGGGAGCTGCCCTGCAAGTGGTCGACCGGGTCCGCACCGTCCCTATCACGTTGCCCGACTACCTGACCCAGTTGGCTGGCGCGCCAGGCGCCGTCGACCACACCTTGCCTGAACCGTCGAGCGAGCCTGTACTTCGTTACCCGCCGCTCTCCGGCACGCCACGCATCGACAGCCCTTCCGAGCAGGCGCTCGAGCGCGCGCTAGCACCCCACCAATGGGCGCACGGAAGGCGGTGGAACCACGTCTACCAGTGGCACATTCTCGGCCGACCGTACCGCCTGGACCTGTTCTGGCCCGCGGAGGGCATCGTGATCGAGGTGGACGGACCGGAGCATCGCGGCCGGCTGCAGTTCGCCGACGACCACCAGCGAGACGTACAGCTCCAACTTCTGGGGCACTACGTACTCCGGTTCACGAACGAGGATGTGCTCGGGGACGCGCACTCCGTCGTCCTGAAGATCAGACAACTGTTGAGCCGGCGACGTGCTGCCGGCCCGCACCGCTTGGAGATGAGGCAGCATGCCGACGGCTAGATCCATCTCGAACCTCACGAGAACCCAGACCTCGGCCCTGATAGTGCTCGTAGACGAGGGCCGTGAGTTGGACAACAAGGAGATCAAGGAGCGCGGTGGTCCGGCGCTCGACGGCACCAACAGC
>JAEHDK010000459.1 GCA_016880465.1 Micromonosporaceae bacterium | reverse complement strand
TCCTCATCGCCGAGGTACAGCCCGGCCGGCTCTGGGAGCGGATCCTGCGCAACCGCCGGGGCAACGTACTGGAACGGGCGGTACGGCGGCGCACCGACGCGGTCATCTGCCGGCTGCGCTTCCCCGTGCCGACGACCACCGATCACCGGTCGCGTGCCGCCGACCCGCCCTGACCCGGGGCCACCTCGGCGTGCCGGACGTTGCTCGGCACGGTGCCGGCGGCGAGCGCCAGACCGGCTACGAGCGCACCGACCCCACCGGCCACCAGGTCTTCCATCGTGTCCTGATAGCCGGTGGTGATCGTGTTGCCCCAGAACAGCTCGAACGCCCGCCATTCGTATATCTCCCACAGTGCTGCCGCGGCCAGACCGAATGCAAAGACGAGAAAGACCGTCGTGGTGACCCGGACGAGCTTCGACTGTGCGCTGAGGTCGAGCATGCCGCGGGAGGTGAGGAAAAGAACCACGGCAACTGCGACGAGCCCTGGTGTCGTGGTGTGTGCGACCGGGGCCAACCAGGCCAGTTTGCCGTACCACCCCTCGGCCCCGATCCAAGTGGCCGACAGCATCACCCCGCAGAACGTCGCGTCGAAGCCAGCGGGCAACCGCATCAAGCGGGCGGCGAAAAGGACGATCAATAGCAACGAAAGCCGGACTGCAGTCTCAATCGGAAACAATAGGGTGCCGCTCACCAGGCTGACGGTGGCCAACAGCCGAAAGAGGTCGGCAAGGTGGCGAGGTGCCGGCCCTCGCTGGCGCCGCCTCGCGAAATCCACAAACCTGAATGATACCCTGGTACGCTGGCGCTCCAGCATGGATGCTGGGCAATTCGGTTGCGGCTGTAGGTGGGAACGACGATGGCGCCGAGCGACCTGCCTGAGGAACCAACACGAGATCCCGCCGGACACGGCTTCGTCGCGTCACATGCGGCGTCCATCGGGGCGGTCGCCCTGGCGCTGTTCGCACTCGTCAAGGCGTATGCGGCCGCAAACTTCTCGCTGACCACCACCTCGGCGTTGCTGACGACAGCGCCGCTGGGCGTCCTGCTGGGAACTCTCGCGTCCTACAGCTACCAGATCTTTCCGCTCCTCGGCTTGGCCGGTGTTGCGTGGGTCGCGTCGATCTACCGGGCCAGCGGCTGGACACCGATCTGCACCGCCGTCGCCGGGTTCAGCGTGCTGGCGTTCCTGATTTCCCCATGGCCCAACCTGTGGCCGCCGGCACTTGTCTTCTTGAGCGTCGTGGCGAGCCACACGCTGGCAAGACGCTGGGTCGGTGGCCGTTTTCCTCGCTACGCAACACGCTGGCTGCCTACTTCGTGGCCGCGGCCCTCTGGGTGGTCCTTGCGACGTTGCCCAACCTGTGGCTGCCGGTCGAGGTCATTACGACCCAGACCCAGACCGGGCGCCAAGTCGTGGTAGGCCATGTGCTGAGCGTGGACGGAGAATGGACCTCTATCATCCGGGCCCAGGACAAGGGAATATCTCGAATACCCACCAAAGGCGTCGAGAGTCGCCAACTGTGCCACCTCACCGGCGTTCAGCCGGGTGGCCGGAGGCCGATTCTCTGGGTGATTCTGCGCCGCCCGTACGATTCTCCGAATACCAGCTGCAGCAACGTGGTGAACAGTATTCCGGACCCGGTGCTGCCCGGCTCGTTGCCCCGGTAGTGCGCTGCCGCCCGGCCGCTGGGTACAGGCCGGCGACCAACACCACACCGACGAGCAGCCCGGCGAGTTGCGCCACGACGAAGGCGGGAACGGAGCCGGGGTGGATGCCGGCAAACGTGTCGGTGAACACCCACCCGATCGTCACCGCCGGTTGGCGAACGAGGAGGAACCCGACGCGACATGCTGTTCCCCCGCCCTTGTAAGGATTGCCGCGACGTCTCAAGCTTGGGTAGTGAAGCGCCTGCTGGACAGCTGGGTGGACGTGTGGCGCAGCCGCCCGATCTTCATCCACTCAACGTTGCCGCCGGAGGTCGCGATCAGTCGCATGAAGGAAGGGGCGCACGGCTACGTCGCGTTGCTCGCCAGATCCTGGGGATCGGCCGGCAGGATCGTGACGGGCTCGATCCGTACCGACCGGATCCGGCTGGTGGCCTGCCGGCGCCTGGGCCGCAACTCCTGGCGCCCGGTCCTTCACGCGCAAATTCTGGCCGCGAGCGACGGCTGTGAGCTGGTTGGCTCGTTCCAGGTGCCCGTATTCGTTCAGGCGTTTACCGCGGTGTGGCTGTCCTTTGCCGGGTTGTCCGTCGTCATGGGCCTCCTTGCGACTCTCGTGGCTATCGGAGAGGGCCCGGCCCTGCCGCTGTACTCCACGGCCACCGGTAGCTGGTCGGGGGTCGCGGCCGGGCTCGGATTCACCGGCCTGGCGGCATGCTTCGTCGCCTTCGGCGTCGGCCTAGCCGCGGTCGGCAGCCGCATTGGCCTCGCTGACGAGCAGTACCTGCGGACGTGGCTCGCCGAGCGCCTCGGCGGTCACCCGTGGGCCAGCCAAACGACCGCTGCTCGGTCTTGAGCCATGCCCGAAACAGGCGATGATCCGCGATGGGTGAGGCGGTCCGCGAAATCGCCCCGGCGCGTCCCGGCAGGACGGAGCCTGCGCGACGGGAAACCACTCCGGCCCAGCTCAGCCGCCGCGCGTGCAACAGCGAGAACGAGCGCAGCCAGGAGCAGGCTAGCCACCATGATCAACCTGCCCACGATATGCCCACGGACGGCCGTACCTGCCTGGACCCGGCTGGACGTTCCTGGAGCGGGGGCGCGCCGGCCCCTGACACGTTTTCGCTGGTCAGGGGCCGCCAACAGAGCGCGTGGCGGGTGGTGGATTCGAACCACCGTAGCTTTCGCGACGGTTTTACAGACCGCTCCCATTGGCCGCTCGGGCAACCCGCCGAAGCATGCCGCCGCGCCGAAGCCGGCGGCGCAAGCAAGGATAGCGGCCCGCGGGGGTTACCGTGCAAACGGGTACCGCCGCCGGGCGGGTACCTCCCGTACCGGGCACCGGACCGCGCGAACAGGAGACACCGTGGCAGCCAACCCGTCGTTCGACGTCGTCAGCAAGGTCGACCGGCAGGAGGTCGACAACGCCCTCAACCAGGCCGAGAAGGAGCTCACGACCCGGTTCGACTTCCGCGGTACGGGCGCGCAGATCTCGTGGGCCGGTGAGGAGGCGGTGACCCTGCAGGCCGAGACCGAGGACCGGGTACGTGCGGCGCTCGAAGTGTTCAAGGAGAAGCTCGTCAAGCGGCACATCTCGCTCAAGGCCCTCGACGCGAGCGACCCGCGGCCGTCGGGCAAGGCGTACAAGATTGAGGTGAAGATCATTCAAGGAATCGACTCGGACAAGGCCAGGGCTATCGGCAAGAAGATCCGCGATGAGGGTCCTAAGGGCGTCCAGGCCCAGATTCAGGGTGACCAGCTGCGGGTCAGCGGCAAGAAGAAGGACGACCTGCAGGATGTGATCGCGCTGCTCAAAAACTCCGATTTCGGGATCGCCCTGCAGTTCACCAACTACAGGTAGTGAAGGTCTCCGCGTCCTGGTGGTGAACTTGGCCACTCTGCGTGAGCTGGGCAAAGTCGGCCGCAGGTGGTCAGCGTCGGTGGATGTCGGTCAGTGTTGGACGGCCTGACGATGGCCTGATCATGGGCGGCACACGGTCCGCCCGGGCCAGTCCTACTTCGTCCTCATCGGGGTGTCTGACGACGGTCACGCGACCGGAGTTCATCCGAGATCTTGACACCTAGAAGTCAAGTCCTTGTGGCGTCTAAGAGCCTGTTGAAGAACCGGTTAGGCGCCGGTATGGCCGCACACGCGGGGCGGTTGCGCCTGTAGTCATCGAGTTCATCGCCGGTCGGTAAGCCTGTCGCGGTTCTTGCTGGAGACTCGTATGGTCGCGTCGTGTACAGCTTCATCAAGACGGTGACCTTCGACTGCGCCGATGCGCTCGTGGCGGCCCGGTTCTGGGCGGCGGCCCTCGGCTCGAACGTCGACGAGGACTCCACCTGCGACAAGGCGTACGTCGAAGCGGCTGGCTGGGGCGGCCCGAACATGTGGTTCAACCGGGTTACCGAGCCGAAAGTCGCCAAAAACCGGATCCACCTCGATCTGCGGGCGCCAGGTCTGGTCGCCGACGAGGTCGCCCGCCTCGCCGAGCTGGGCGCCACCGTGCTGCGGGTCGGGAAGGACCTCACCGTCATGGCCGATCCCGAGGGCAACGAGTTTTGCGTGGAGTAGCGCTGGGCGGTCGGTCTAACGCTCGTGTAGGCATTGCCGCGTGTACCGGCCATCCCGTCCGCCGTCGACCCGCCCACCGGGGAGCGGGCACGCCCCCGGCACCGCCACCACGTACGGCGCGCGACGGACGGCAACCACGCTGGCGGCGCCAGGGGCGGGTCTGCTCGGCTCGCCCGAGTCGACGGCAGGGTGACCGACGCAGCGGCCTGGCCATCCCGGAGCCGGAAGTGCCCCCGCCCGGAGGGGGTTTGGTCTTGTCTGTTGCCCTTGATTCTGGTGCGGGGCGTGGGGCTGCCGCGCGGGGTTGCCTCGGCCGCCGGCGTGGCCCCTAGGCCTAAGCCGGCGGCCGAGGGCGCCTGCCCAGCAGGCGCTCCGCGCTTGGCGCCCGCCGTCCACGGTGCGCCGCGCTCGCCGACCGGTACTACTTCCAACTCGCCCGACCCGACGACCCGGACGTGCCCTCCCTGCAAATCCGGATCATGCGCTCCATCGCCATCCGGGAACGGTGGCGAACCGCACTGCGCGCCGCCCGCGGCCAACCCCCGCAACCTGTTCCGGCAACCCCACCAGACCCGCCCGTCTTACTCGCCGCCTGACCGAAGGAAACCGATGATCAGCCTCGTCCCTCAGCCCATCACCTACTACGAGATCGCCCGTCCAAAGGCTCGGATGACCAGCACGACAGGAGGCCAATGACTACAACCGTCAACGACAGTGAGCGCCTGTGGACCGTGCATGACGTGGGCGAGTACCTCGGCGTGTGTTCCGAGACGCTCTACACCTGGCGTAAACGCCGCTATGGCCCGGCCGGTCGCCGTGTCGGTCGACACTTGCGATACGACCCGGAAGTCGTACGGCAGTGGTTCCGCAACCTCGATGACGGAGGGAGGTGACGATCGATGGCTTACATCGAAGATCGCTGGTACAAGACCATCGAGATTGACGGCAAGATGACCCGCGTTCCTACCGACCTGTGCGGCAAGGGTCGCCGTTACCGCGTGAGCTACATCGCCCCGGACGGGCGCGAGCGCTCACAATCGTTCCCAGACAAGGAAAAGAAGGCCGCGG
>JAEHDK010000458.1 GCA_016880465.1 Micromonosporaceae bacterium | reverse complement strand
GGGCTCGTCTCGACCGCCGACGACTACCTCGCCTTCGCCACGGCTCTGCTCACGGGCGGCACCCACCACGGCGAGCCGGTGCTCTCACGGCCGTCGGTGACCCTGATGACCAGCGACCACCTGACCCCGGCGCAGAAGGCGGTCTCCGGGTTCTGGCCGGGGTACTTCGACAACATGGGCTGGGGTTTCGGGATGTCGGTCCGCACCCGCCGCACGCACCTCGGCCCCTCGGTCGGCAGCTACGGATGGCCCGGCTTCTACGGCACCGCCTGGTACAACGATCCCGCCGAGGACATGACAACGATCTTCATCATGCAGCGGGCGCGCGCGGGCGACCAGAGGCTGCCGATGTGGAACGACTTCTGGACCGCTGTCTACCAGGCGATCGACGATTGACCGCGGGGCCGGAGACCGCCAAGTCGGTCGGCGGTGTCCGCACGCGCCGCCCGGAGACCGGACCAGTGACCTACTCATTCGAAGGTGTTCTCCCGGTTGGGCACCCCGGCGTCGCAGCTGTACGGGATGCTCACGCCGCCGCCTGACCTGGCCGGCTGACCGCCTGGGCGTCGGCAGCGGCCAGCTCCGCCCGTGCAGCGGCGATCTCCTCCACCGTGAACGCACCGTGTTCGGCCTGCCAGTCTGCGACCAGTCGCCGCCCGACCCGCCGCCGGAGTTCGCTCTCCGCCGCACTGGCGACCAGCCGCGACAGCGGGACGCCGTCTTCACGGGCCGCCGCGCCAAGTGCCTCGACCAACTCCTCCGGCAGGGTAACCACCATATCGGCGGTCGCCTATTGAGCGCTACAGCCAGCCGCGGCGTGCCGCGTTGACGCCGGCCTGGAACCGACTCTCCGCGCCGAGGCGCCCGGTGATGCCTGCCATCATCCGCTGCACCGTACGGGTGGACAGGCCGAGCCGCCGCCCGGCCGTCGAGTCGGTGTGTCCAGCGCCCAACAGCCGCAGCAGTTGCCGCTCAGCCGGGTCGAGGCCGGTCTCGTCGAGGGGCGCCGGTTCGACCAGCGGAGTGGCCAACGACCAGACGTATTCGAACAGGGCGCTCAGCGCGGCCAGGATCCCGGGGCTGCGTACCTCGACAGCGCCGGGATGGCGCTCCGTCGGGTCGATCGGCACCAGGGCCCGGGTCCCGTCGACGATCACCAGGTGCACCGGGAGTAGCGGGGCGGTACGGGTCAGCGCGCCACGCCGGGCCAACCAGAGCGCGTCGGCCAGGGTACGGCGGTCGTTGCGCAGGCTGTCCTGGTAGACCGCCCGGACCGCGACGCCGCGCGCGACCGCCTGCCGGTCCTCCAGCACGAACCGGTGCCCGGTGCCGGGGTGCAACGACAGGCACTCCGTGCGCGCTGTCGCCGCCAGCTCGCTCCAGCGTCGGCGTACCGCGTCCACCGAGCTGAACCGGACCAGCTCGTCGCGGCGGCGGGACCGACGGTGCGTTGCCGCGATGGCCGCGACCGCCGCGCGGGTTGCCACCAGCTGCCGCTGGCGAGCGGCCAGGTCGGCCTCGGCGCGGGCGAGCAGCGCGCCGAGCCCGACCTCTGGACGGGTGGGGCGCACCCGGCCACCGTGCCGCGGCGACCGCTGGACAAGCGCCATCTCGGCCAGCGCGTCGATGGCCCGGCGTACCTCCTCGACGGGTACGCCGGTGGCGGCGGCCAGCTCGTCGAAGCTGCTGTCGGATCGGACGAGCATCGCGCGGTAGACCCGCTCGGCCGTGCTCGACAGTCCCAGTGGTTCAAGCATTCGCCGCCCCTGTCTCCCACGATCATCGTGGCGTGAAGTCGCATGGCGCCTTTCGGCCAGCCAACTGATCGTGACACGTGAATATGTACACGTAAAATGCTTGTTCTGTACGTCCGCGATTCCCCTTCGACATCGAATTGATGCGCCTTTTCCTCCGGCCACATCCGGCGAGGAGGTTGACGATTCTTGGCGATTGAGCGGTATTCAGAAATGCTTTTCCGGATGCTCGGACCAGTCCGAATCGGGGGCTGCCCACCGTGGTCGACGCTGCCGGCCGGGCGGCTGCGCGGCATCTGTGCGGCCCTGGTATTGGACAGCCCGGCCACGGTGCCGTCCGGCCGCCTGGCGGCCGCCCTCTGGGACCGGCCACCCCGGTCGGCCCCGGTCAACATCCGCAACCTCGTCAGCCAACTGCGCCGCTGTCTGGATCGGGCCGAGGCCGGCCTCGGCGACCGGTTGACAACCTTGCGCGCCGCTGCCGGTTCGACCGGCGGCTACCGGCTGGACATCCACGACGAGGAGTGCGACGTGCGGGTCTTCGCAAACCTGGCGGCCCGCGGTCACGCGGCGACGCTGGCCCGCGACTTCGCGAACGCGGCCGACCTGCTGCGCCAGGCGCTGGGCCTGTGGACCGGCCCGGCCGGGGTCGACCTGCCGGCCACCACCGTACTGACCGGCCGGCTCAACGCGCTCAACGAGTCACGGCTGAGCGCCGTCGAGGACTACCACCATGCCCGGCTGGCCCTCGGTGAGCTGGGCACCCTGCTGCCCGACGTGCGTGCCCTGCTGGTCGACCACCCGTTCCGCGAGCGCTCCTGGGCCCACCTGCTGTGCACCCTCTACCTCACCGGCGACGTGCTTTCGGCACTGTCGGCGTACGACTCGGTGCGCCACCGGCTGGCCGACGAGCTGGGTATCGAGCCGTCCCCGGCCCTGCGCCAGCTGCAGCTGGCGGTCCTGCGCGGCGACACCGACGCGGTACGCCGGCACTGCTGCTGAGACGCCGGCCCCGCCGACGAGCCGGCCGGTACGCAACAGGTGCGTTCGCCCTACAACCCGCGGTGAGAGTGGAGGCGTCGTACGTGACCTCGGGAAAGGAGTCGTGAATGCGGACCGAGAGCCTCGACTTCGACCTCCCCGCTGACCTGTTGGCCGCCCGGCCGATCGAACATCGCGGGCTGGACCGTCACGACGCGCAGATGGTCGTCTTCCACCGGGGCAGTGGGCGGATCGAGTTCCGGCAATTCCGGAACCTGCCGGAGTACCTGTCGGCGGGCGATGTCGTCGTGCTCAACGACAGCCGCACGCTCAACGCCAGCGTCTTCGCCGAGGTCGACGGCTGCGGCCGGGTCGAGCTGCTGCTGCGGTACAACCCCAAGGGCAACGTCTGGGGCGTGCAGTGCCACCCGTACAAGGAGCCGCCGATCGGCGCCGCCGTCCGGTTCGGCGAGAGCCCGATGACCGCCACCGTCCTCGGCCGGGACAAGGCGCTGCCGCTCTGGCTCGTCGAGTTCTCCGGTACGCCGGCCGAGCTGGTCGAGTTCCTGGACGGCCACGGGCGGCCGATCCCCAGCCCGTACGTCGCGGAGAGCTTCTCCAACGCCGAGTACAACACGCTCTACGCCGAGCGGCCAGGGTCGGCCGAGATGCCGGCCGCGGGTCGGCACTTCACCGACGACGTTCTCGAGCGGCTGCGCGGGCGGGGTGTGGAGATCGTCAAGATCACCTTGCACACCGGCCTCAGTTCGGTGGAGATCCACGAGGCGGAGCTGGCCGACCACGAGATGTACCCCGAGTGGTACCAGCTACCGGCGGCCACGGCGGAGGCGGTCAACGGCGCGCGGGACCACGGCCGCACCGTGCTGATCGTCGGCACCACCGTGATGCGCACGGTGGAGACCGTCGCCCGCGAGCGTATGCCGCTGGTCGAGTCCACCGGCTGGACCAAGCTCTACATCCACCCAGGCTTCGAGTTCAAGCTCGCCGATGCGTTGATCACGAACTTCCACGGTCCGCGCTCGTCGCGGATCGCGCTGGCCGCCGCGTTCACCGGGCGCGAGCTGCTGTTGCGCGGGTACCGGGAGGCGATCGAACGGCGGCTGCAGTTCTACGAGTTCGGGGACACCACGCTCACCCTGCCGGACTAGGAGCCTGCATGGATCCCATCACCGAGCGGGCGGTACCGGTGCGCTCCGACGACGTCGTGCATTTCCCGTCCGGCGACCAGACCTTCCTCCACCACCTCAGCAGCGGCGAGTACTTCGCGCTCAACGCGGTGGGCAGCGAGGTGTGGGACCTGTGCGACGGCCAGCTCGACATCGCCGGCATCGCGGAACGGCTGACCCACGCCTTTGTCGTCGAGCGGGACGAGGTCCTCCCGGACGTGCTCGAGCTCGTCGCGAGCATGTACACCGAGGACTGCGTCGAGATCAGGTGACTCGTCCCGCCCAGGCGTCGCTCCCGGAAGGAGGTGATTGCGATGACGAAGACGCGGACCCGGCAGGCGTACGAGCGCCCCGAGTTCACCCGGGTCGAGCTGACCTCGGTCGCCGGGCTGGCCATGGCGTGCTGCAAGGTACTGACGCCCAGCCGGTGACGGGTGACGCCCGCGCCAACCGCCGGTAGCTCGGCGGACGTTCCCGGGAGAGGCGGGTCCTCTTCCGGGGACGCTGGTTCCCGCCCCGGACGAGGAGGTCAGATGCGCGTCGGCGTGATCGGCCTGGGCATGGCCGGCCTGTACCAGGCACTCGAGCTCTGGCACCACGGGTACCGCGTCGTCGGGTACGAGGTGGCCGCGGACCGGCTCGCCGCGATCCGCTCCGGCGCCGACGTGCTGCCCGACGTCGCACCGGAGGTCGTCGCGCGGGCACTGGCCAGCGGCCGGCTCGAGGTCGACGGGTCGGCCGGCCCGCTCGGCGGCTGCGAGGGGGTGCTCATCTCCGTACCGACCGATGTCGACGGGGGCGGCAAGCCGGACGCGGCGCACGTGGCGGCCGCTGCGGCGACCGTTGCCGAGCACTGCCGCCCGGGCGTACTGGTGATCGTCAAGAGCACCGCGTACCCGGGCATGGTGCGCGAGGTCGTCGGCGGCCCGCTGGACGCGCGGTTCGGCCCGGCCGGCACCGGCTACCACCTGGCGTACGCGCCGGAGCGGGGCGACCCCGGTAGCCGGACCTTCGAGGTGACCGGCGCCCTGCCCAAGGTCGTCGGCGGCGCGACCGGTGCCTGCGCCGACCGGGCGGCGGCGCTGTACCGGGTGTTCGGCGGCCCGGTACACCTGGCCTCCTGCCTGGAGGCGGCCGAGCTGGTAAAGCTGCACGAGAACGTGTTCCGCTTCGTCAACATCGGGTACGTCAACGAGCTGGCCGATCTCGCCGCCCGGCTCGGCATCGACGTCGGCGAGGTCGTCGACCTGGCGGCCAGCAAACCGTTCGGGTTCCTGGCGTTCCACCCCGGCGTTGGCGTCGGCGGCATGTACGTACCGGTCAACCCGCGATACCTGCTGGCCGCGGCCGACTCGTCGGGTGCCCGGCTGCGTACTGTCGAGGCCGCCACGCTGGTCAACGACGCCATGCCGGAAACCGTGCTCGACCGGGTACGCCGTACCGTCGGGCCGCTCGACGGCCGGTCGGTACTCGTACTCGGCGTCACGTACAAGCCCGGCAGCGCCGACCTGCGCCGCTCCCCGGCGCTGGCGGTGGTGCAGCGGCTGGCGGACCGGGCGGCGGTGACGGTTGTCGACCCGTACGCCGCCGGGGCGCTGCTACCCGGTACCCGGCTGCGGGCGCACGGCCTGCCGGTGGACCCCGCCGGGCAGGATGTCGCCCTGCTGCTCGTCGCGCACCGCGAGTTCGCGGAGTTCCTGGCCGACCCGCCCATCCCCTGCCTCGACGCGCTCGGGCGGCGGCACCCGGTACCCGATCGTCCGGGAGGACGCGGATGAGACTGCTCTGCCTTTCCCAGTACCCGCCCGATCTCGGCGGTATCGCCAGCCACGTCCGTGGGCTGTGCCGCGGGCTGGCCGGACGCGGCTGCCAGAGCCTCGTGCTCTGGCCGGCCGCGCCCGGCGCACCGGCGACCGACCCGTTCGACGACGGGCCGGCGGTACGGGTGCGCCCGGTGCCGGCCCGCTACCGCAGCGACGAGTTCGAGGTCGCCTACGCCCTGCAGAACCTGCAGATCATCGAGGCGGCCCTCAGCGAGGCGGCCCTGTCCGAGGCAGCCCTCGCCGGACGGCCGGACCTTGTCGTCTGCCACGGCAGCCAGTTCGCCCTCGCCGCCCTGATCCTGGCCGAGGCCACCGGGGCACCGCTGGTCTACCACGCGCACAACGTCTACTCCGCGCCGCAGCCACCGGACACCGCCTTCCAACCCGGTCTGTTGCTGGAGATCGAGCGGGACATCGCGCACCGGGCGGCCGGTGTGGTGGCGATCAGCGGGTACGTCGCCGAGCTGTGCACCGCCCTGGGCACCGACCCGGCGCGGCTGACCACGATCCCCAAGGGCCTGCACATGGACGAGTTCGCCGGCGAGTGGCGGCCCCCGGAGCGACCGGTGGCCCGGTTCGTCGGCCGGCTCTCCCCGGAGAAGGGGCTCGACGTCCTGTTGGCGGCGCTGGCCGGCCTGACCGCTTCGGGCCGGCTGGTCGAGGCGCTGGTGGCCGGCTCCGGCGAGGAGCGGTACGTGGCAACCCTGCGCGGTCTTGTTGCCGAGCTCGGCCTGACCAACCGCGTCTTCTTCGCCGGCCAGGCCGGCCCCGACCGGCTGGTCCAGCTCTACCAACGCAGCAGCGTCACGGTCGTACCCAGCCGGATGGAGGCGCTGGGCCGGGTCGCCCTTGAGGCGATGGCCAGCGGCTGCCCGGTCGTGGTCACCGACGTCGGCGGGCTGGGCGGCCTCGTCCAGGAGGGCTGTACCGGCTGGAAGGTGCCCGGCGGCTGCGCCGCCGAGCTGGCCGAGGCGATCTGGTCGGCGGTAGCCGATCCGGCCGAGGCCGGCCGCCGGGCCGGGCGAGCCCGGGAGGTCGTGAGCCGCGACTTCACCTACGAGGCGGTCGTCGACCGGACGCTCGAGTTCTACCGGGCGACCAAGGCGTGATCCGGGTGCGCATCCTGGTGATCGGCCCGCACCCCGACGACGCCGAGTTCGGCGCCGGTGGCTGGCTGGCCGAGCTGGCCGCGGCCGGCGTCGAGACCTCGGTGGCCACCTTCCCGCCGGTCGACGGGGCCGGTGTCGACGAACCAGCGGCGGCGCAACGGATGGGCGAGGCGGCGCAGGCGGCGGCAGTGCTCGGCGCCC
>JAEHDK010000457.1 GCA_016880465.1 Micromonosporaceae bacterium | reverse complement strand
TCGCCGAGCATGGTCATCACGGCGGGCAGCAACAGGCCGCGAACCACGGTCACGTCCAGGAGTACGGCGACCGCCATGCCGACGCCGATCTCCTTGACCGCGACCAGATCGCCGAGCGCGAAGCCGAGGAACACGATGCCGATGCACAGTGCCGCCGAGGTCACCACGCGACCCGTCTTCGTGATGCCCGCGAGGACCGCGCGGTCGTTGTCCCGGGTCCGGTCGAACTCCTCTTTGATGCGGGCCAGCAGGAAGACCTCGTAGTCCATGCTCAGCCCGAAGATGAACACGAACAGCAGCAGCGGCGTGGTGAGATCGAGCGCGCCCCACGACTCGAAGCGCAGGATGGGCCCGCCCCAACCCCATTGGAACAGCACCACTAGTACGCCGAGCGTGGCCACCAGGGTGAGCAGGTTCATGAACAGCGCCTTGACCGGTACGACGACCGACCCGGTGAGCAGGTAGAGCAGGATCGCGGTCGCGACCAGGACGACGAGCACCGCGATCGGCAGCCGGTTTGCCACCGAGTGCTGGTAGTCCACGAGCTCCGCCGCGTCCCCCGCGACCCGGATCCGGAACGGCGTACCGATCCCGCGTATCTCCCGGACGAGCGCCCGCGACTCCGGCCCGGCCGGGTCGCCCTTGGGCGTCAGATCGATCACGGTCGCGCCCTCGGGTACGTCCATCCGCAGCTCGAGCCGGAACACCTCGGGCAGGCCGTTGAGCTGGTTGAGGAACGTACGCAGCTCGGGCGCGCCGGCACTCACCTCGGCGACGACCGTCACGGGTGTCGGGTGGTTGTTGTTGAACCCGGACTGCAGCGCCTCGTACGCCTGCCGGACCTCCATCGAGCGGGGCAGCGACCGGGCGTCGGAGTTCGCGAGGTTGGCGGTCAGGAACGGCGCGGCGAGCAGCAGCAGACCGGTCGTCACGGTGACCGCGACCGGCCCGGGCCGGCGCTGCGCGAAAGCGGCCAGCCGGCCGAGCAGGCCCAGCTCGCGCTTGCCATGCCGGCCAGCGGACCCGCGGCCCGGCAGGCGGCGGCCGAGTGCTCCGGTCAACCGGGTCACCCACGTCTGGGCACCGGCCGCCGGAATCCGCCGGTGTGCGATGGCGATCAGCGCCGGTACCAGAGTGAGCGCCACGGCTGTCGCGAGGACGACGACGGCCGCCCCGCCGATCGCCATCGCGGCCAACAGCGGCTCGGCGAACGCATAGAGGCCGAGCAACGCGGCGCCGACGGCGAGGCCGGAGGTGAGTACGGCGCGGCCGGCCGTACGCGTCACGGCGGCTATCGCATCCGGTACGGCGGCGTCCGGCGCGGCGGCCCGCTCCTCGCGGTACCGGGCGACCAGCAGCAGCGAGTAGTCCACCGCGAGCCCGATGCCGAGCAGCGTGACCACGTTGACCGCGTACTCGCTGACGTCGGTGAGCTGCAACAGGCCGAACAGCCCGAGCAGCGTCGCCGCGACGGCACCCAGCGCCACCGCGATCGGGATGCCGCCCGCGACCACCCCACCGAAGATCACGACCAATGCCACCAGCAGGAAGACGAACGCGATCGACTCGCCCTTGGCGGCGTCGCTGGTGGCCTGCTCGGCGAAGGCCCGCTGCGCCACCTCCTTGCCGCCGATCAGTACGGTCGGCGCGTCGATGCCGCGCAACAGGTCGATGACGCCGTCCTCGACCGCCTCCCGCCGCTTCTCGGTCAGGGTCGGCTGCAGCTCCACCGAGAGGAGCGAGCTGTTGTTGTCCGCACCGATCCGCCCACCGCGCGCGGTGTACAGGTCGTTGACCTCCTTGACGCCGTCGACCTGGCGCAGCTCGCCGGCAATCTTGGTCACGTTCGCGACGAGCCGGGGATCGTACGGCGCCACGTCCTTGATGACCGCCACGACGATCGGGCCCTCCGGAACGAGCTGGTCGATGCGCCGCTGCGCGACCATCGACTCCGCGTCCGGGCTCAGGTTGTCCACTGTGGAGAGCCGGTCGAACACCGGTCCCGCCGCGATCCCGCCGAGCACGGCGACGGCCAGCCAGACACCGACCACGACCCACCGCGCGCGGGCCATGGTCCGGCCCAGCCGTGCGAACACCTCAACCGCCTCCTGACCCACCGACGCGCTATGCAAACACGCCAACCAGTGGTGCGCCAGGTCAGTTTCCCGACAGTTGCCCGGAACTACAAACCAAGATCCCGGGAAATGATCATCCGCTGCACCTCGGACGTCCCCTCGCCGATCTCGAGGATCTTGGCGTCCCGGTAGAACCGGCCGACCGGAAACTCGTTCATGAACCCGTACCCGCCATGGACCTGGGTCGCCTCCCGGGCGTTGGCCATCGCGCAGTCCGACGCGTGCAGCTTGGCGATGGCCGCCGCCCGCTTGAAGTCCGCCCCGGCCAGCATCCGTGCGGCCGCGTCGTAGTAAGACAGGCGGGCCGTGTGGGCGCGGGCCTCCATGTCGGCGATCTTGAACTGGATCGCCTGGAAGTCGCCGATCGGCCGGCCGAACGCGTGCCGCTGCTTCGCGTACTTGACCGACTCGTCGACACAGCCCTGGGCGAGGCCGACGGCGAGCGCGGCGATCGCGATCCGCCCCTCGTCGAGGATCTGCAGGAACTGGGCGAACCCGCGGCCGCGCGCACCCAGCATGTTCCCGGCCGGCACCCGTACGTGGTCGAAGGTCAGCTCGTGGGTGTCCGACGCGCACCAGCCGACCTTGCTGTACCCGGGCTGTACGGTGAACCCCGGCGTGCCCGACGGCACGATGAACGCCGAGATCTCCTTGCCGTCCGCGGTGTCGTCGGTGACCGCGGTAACGGTCACCAGCGCGGTGATGTCGGTGCCCGAGTTCGTGATGAACGCCTTGGAGCCGTTGATGACCCACTCGTCGGCGGCGGCGTCGTAGAGCGCCCGGGTCTTCGTACCGCCCGCGTCGGAGCCGAAGCCGGGCTCGGTGAGGCCGAACCCGGCGAGGGCCTCACCCGCACACAGCTTGGGCAGCCACTGCGCCTTCTGCTCGGCCGTACCGAACCGGTAGATCGGCATCGCGCCGAGCGAGATCGCGGCCTCCAGCGTGATGGCCACGGACGAGTCCACCCGGGCCAGCTCCTCCAGCGCGACGCAGAGCGCGAAATAGTCGCCGCCCATGCCGCCGTGCTCCTCCGGGAAGGGCAGCCCGAACAGGCCCATCGTGCCCATCTGCCGGACGATCTCGTACGGGAACGCGTGCCGCTCGTAGAAGTCGCCGATCACCGGGGCCACGACGTCGCGGGCGAAGTCCCGGACGGTCCCGCGCAGCGCTTCGAGCTCATCGC
>JAEHDK010000456.1 GCA_016880465.1 Micromonosporaceae bacterium | reverse complement strand
GGCGCGCTTCCGGGCCGAGGGCAGTAGCTGTCCGCAACGGCCGGCAGGATGCCTGGCATGGAACTCATCTGGCGCGAACAGGTCATCGAGCAGCTCGACTGGCACTGGCAGAACCAGCTGCGGCCGCGGTTGGCCGGGCTCACCGACGAGGAGTACTTCTGGGAGCCGGTCCCCGACTGCTGGAGCGTACGGCCGCGGGGCACGAGTACCACGCCGATGGCATTCGGCACCGGCGACTTCACATTCGACTTCGCGCCCGGGGATGCGCAGCCGGCCCCGGTCACCACGATCGCGTGGCGGCTCGCCCACGTCATCGTCGGCGTGTTCGGCGAGCGCGTCGCCAGCCACTTCGGTGGGCCGCCGTTGAGCTGGCGGGAGTTCGACTACGCGGGTACGGCGGCCGGGGCACTCGACCAGCTCGACGCCGGCTACGCCAGGTGGCTGGCCGGGGTACGCGGGCTGGACGACGCGGGGATGGCCAAGCCGGTGGGCCCGGCCGAGGGGCCGTACGCCGAGTACCCGATGGGCGCCCTCGTCCTGCACATCAACCGCGAGGCGATCCACCACGGCGCGGAGATCGCCCTGCTGCGGGATCTCTACCTGCGCCGCTGAGAGCCGTTGCCGCCGGCGCCCCGGGCCACTCGGCCGCGGTGGCCGGCGCCGGCGGCTACAGTGATCCGTTGTGGACAGCGCGGGCGGCGGGACCCTCTATCTGGTACCCACGCCCATCGGCAACCCCCGCGACATCACGCTGCGCGCGATCGACGTGCTGCAGTCGGTCGGCGTCGTGGCGGCCGAGGACACCCGGCACGCGCGTACGCTCCTGCAGCCGCTCGGCGTACGGACGACGGTGCTCAGCTACTACGACCACAACGAGGAGACCCGCGGCCCGCAGCTGGTCGCCGCGCTGCGCGCCGGTAAGGATGTCGCGCTGATCTCGGACGCGGGTACGCCACTCGTCAACGACCCCGGGCACCGGTTGGTGTCCGCCGCGATCGCGGCCGGGATCCGGGTCTGCCCGCTGCCCGGCGCGAACGCACCGCTGACCGCGCTCGTCGGTGCCGGCCTGCCCAGCCATTCGTTCCACTACGCGGGGTTCCTGCCGCGTAAGTCAGCCGCCCGGCGGGCCGCCGCCGTGCGGCTGCGTGACATCACGGCCACCCTGATCTTCTTCGAGGCGCCGCACCGGCTCGCCGAGACCGTGCACGACCTGCGCGAGACCCTCGGCGACCGGCCCGCCGCGCTGGCCCGCAACCTCACCAAGCCGGACGAGGAGTACCTCCGCGGCCGGCTGTCCGAACTGCACGCCCGGCTCGCCGGCCAGGACGCGGTACGCGGCCAGTACACCCTCGTGGTCGGCGGTGCCCCCGAGGAGCCGCCGGAGGAGGCGGCGGCCCTGGCCGACCGGCTGGCCCAGATCCTGCTGCAGCACGGCGCCGACGCCCGGCTCACCCGCGAGGCGGTGCAGGACCTCACCGGCCTACCGCGCAACCGGGCCTACGCGCTCGTCCAAGCGATCAGCGCGACACAGGCCCCGACGATGCCACCCGCCAGGTCGGACCGCGCCTGGTAGCCCGGGGCCCCGTCCAATCGCTCAGCTCGCTCTCCCGTAGACGCGGTCGACCTGCAAGCGGAGGACCAGGCGCTTGTCCGCGACCATCGCCGCCCGGTACTCGGCCCAGTCGGGGTGCTCGCCGCCGATCAACCGAAAGACGTCGATCAGCTCCTCGACCACCGGGTCGTCCGGGGCGGCGGCGACCGGGGTCAGCTCGGCGGTGCCCTCGGCCACCGCGTACGTCCAGCCGTCCCGGGCCATGACCAGGAGGCTGACCCGCGGATCGCGGCGTACGTTGTACACCTTCGCGCGGTCGTCGGTGACCGAGACCCGGACCGTACGGGCCGCCTCGTCGATCGTGTAGTTCACGTTGGACAGCTGCGGTCGGCCGTCCCTCTTGATGGTGGCCAACACGCCGAGGTCGTGTGCGCGGAGGAGGTCCAGCAGCGGCTCGGTCATATGAACCAGCCTAGGACCGATCGCCCGGCGACCGGCGCGTCAACCGGCCGCCTCCAGGCAGCGCCGGAGTCTGGCCAGCCCCTCGTCGATGCGGGCGGTCGGGATCGACCCGTATCCGAGGATCAGCCCGGGCCGGGCCGCCGATGCCGTGGCGAACTGGGAGACCGCGTAGAGCGCCACCCCGTCCTTGCGGGCCCGCTTGACCACCTGGACGGTGTCCTCGATGGTGCCGTGCCGGACGAACGCGCTCAGGTGCAGCCCGGCGACCGACGGGATGGGCTGTAGCCAGCCGCTGAGCTCGCCGGCGAGGGTACGGGCGATGCGCTGGTGCCGGGTCTGGTACTCGGTGCGCATCCGGCGGATGTGCCGGGCGAGCGTGCCGTCCTCGATGAACCGAGCGAGCGCGGCCTGCATCGGCAGCGCGGTATACCAGTCGGCGACGAACTTCGCCGCGCGCAGGGGCCGGTGCAACGACGGCGGGGCGATGAGGAAACCGAGCCGGAACGTCGGCAGCATCACCTTCGAGAAGGAGCCGACGTAGAGCACGAGCCCGTGGTGGTCCAGCGTGTGCAGCGGCTCGATCGGCCGGCCGGAGTACCGGAACTCGCTGTCGTAGTCGTCCTCGACGAGCACGGCGCCGTGCCGGTCCGCCCAGGCCAGCAGCGCCATGCGGCGGCGCAGTGACATCGGCATGCCGAGCGGGAACTGGTGTGACGGCGTCACGTACACCATCCGCGCGTCGTTCGGGATGGCGTCGACGACCAGACCCTCGGCGTCCACCGGTACGCCGACCACCCGCGCGCCGAGCGAGTGGAACAACCGGCGGGGCGGCGCGTAACCCGGGTCCTCGACGGCCACGCACGCACCCGGCTCGATCAGTACCCGGCCGACCAGGTCGAGCGCCTGCTGGACGCCGTTGGTCACCAGCACGTCCGCGCCGGTGACCCGTACCGCCCGCGAGACGGCGATATGCCGGGCGATCGCCTCGCGCAACCCGCAGTGGCCGGCGGGGTCACCGTACGTCGCGCCGCCGACCGCCGACGCGCGCAGCTCCCGGCCGATCAGCCTGCGCCACGTCTCGTACGGGAACATGCGCGCGTCCGGGAACCCGGTCCGGAAGTCGAACTCGGCGTCCCCGGACAGATCGGTGATCTCCGAGACGTCGGCCCAGATCGCGCGGGGTCGCAGCCGCCCGTCCGGCATGTGCGCCCGGGGAGCGGCCGGGTGGAGCTCGCCGTTGACGAACGTGCCCGCGCCGACCCGGCTCGTGACGAAGCCCTCGGCGGCCAACCGGTCGTACGCCACGGTCACCGTGTTGCGCGATACGTCGACCCGCTCGGCCAGCTCCCGGGTCGGCGGCAGTGGCTCGCCGGCGCGCAGCCGGCCGTCCAGGATCGCCGCCCGCACCTGCCGGTAGATCTGGCCGGACAGGTTCCGCCGGCCGTCCAGAGTGACGTGGAAGTCCACTCCGGCAGCGTAGATTGGCCCAGCACGCCAAACCAATATTGGACATGCCGATGGGCCGTCGGCGACCGTACGCCGACCGCGCCGGCCGCGCCGGCCGAGCCCGGGCTGCGGCTAGGGTGCAACCCATGAGTGAGCCCGGGCGCCCACCGCACATGACTCCCGACGAGTTCCGCCGCTACGGTCACGCCGTCGTCGACTGGGTCGCCGACTACTGGTCGACCGTGGCGGACCAGCGCGTCGTACCCGACGTCCGGCCCGGCGACATCGCGGCCATGCTGCCCGCCGGGCCACCGGACCGGGGCGAGGAGTTCGGCACCGTGCTCGCCGACCTCGACCGGGTCGTGGCGCCCGGCGTGACGCACTGGCAGCACCCCGGGTACTTCGGCTACTTCCCGGCCAACACGTCCGGCCCGAGCGTGCTGGGCGAGCTCGCCTGCGCGGGGCTCGGCGTACAGGGCATGTTGTGGGCGACCGGACCGGCCTGCACCGAGGTCGAGATCGTCATGCTCGACTGGCTGGCCGACCTGCTCGGCCTGCCCGACCGGTTCCGGTCGACCGGTACGGGCGGCGGGGTCATCCAGGACTCCGCCTCGTCGGCCACGCTGGTCGCCACGCTCGGCGCGGTACACCGGGCCAGCGGCGGCGCCTGGCGGGCGGCCGGCGTGGATCGCCGGTACACCGTCTACACCTCGACCCACGGTCACTCGTCGATCGAGAAGGCCGCGCGGATCGCGGGGCTCGGCGGCAACGCGGTACGCATCGTCGAGGTCGACGACGAGACGCAGGCCATGCGCCCCGACCGGCTGCGCGCCGCGATCAAGTCCGACCGGGCGGCGGGCGCGGTACCCGCGATGGTGGTCGCGACCATCGGCACCACGTCGACCACGGCCGTCGACCCGGTGCCGGAGATCGCCGGGATCGCCCGCGAGGACGGTTTGTGGCTACATATTGACGCCGCGTACGCCGGGGCGGCCGCGGTCTGCCCCGAGCTGCGCTGGACGCACGCCGGTGTCGAGTACGCCGACTCGTACTGCTTCGACCCGCACAAGTGGCTGCTGACCGGGTTCGACTGCGACGCGTTCTGGGTCGCCGACCGTGCCGAACTGGTCGACGCGCTGACCGTACTGCCGGAGTTCCTGCGCAACGCGGCCACCGAGTCGGGTGCGGTCGTGGACTACCGCGACTGGCAGGTACCGCTCGGCCGCCGGTTCCGCGCGCTCAAGCTGTGGTTCGTCCTGCGCTGGTACGGCGTCGAGGGGCTGCGCGCGCACATCCGCTCGGGCGTCGCGCTCGCCCAGGAGCTGGCCGGCTGGCTGCGGGCCGACGACCGGTTCGAGATCGTGGCACCGCACCCCTTCTCGCTCGTCTGCTTCCGGCTGCGCGCCGGCGACGCGGCGACCGAGGAGCTGCACCGCCGGCTGACCGCCTCCGGCTCGGTGTACGTCACGCACACCCGGGTGCGCGGTGCGTACGTCCTGCGGCTCGCGATCGGCTCGCCGCTGACCGAGCGCCGGCACGTGGCCGCGGCCTGGGCGCTGATCCGGGAGTCGGTGCCGGACTAGTCCCGCTCAGCCGACCCGGCGCAGCAGCCCTTCCTGGACCGCAGTGACCACGTGGCGGCCGTCGGTGGTGAACATCCGGCCGGCGGCGAGCCCGCGGCCGCCAGCGGCCGACGGACTCCAGCAGTCGTACAGGAACCACTCGTCGGCCCGGAACGGCCGGTGGAACCACATCGCGTGGTCGAGGCTGGCGCCGACGAAGCCGCCCGGCCCCCAGACCTCGCCGTGCGCCGCAAGGACCGAGTCGAGCAGCGTCAGGTCGCTGGCGTACGCGATGAGACACGCGTGCAGCAGCGGGTCGTCGGGCAGCTTGCCGTCGACCCGCATCCACGCCCGCTGGTACGGCTGGGCCGGCCGGTCGCCGGGCGCCACCCAGCCCGGCTCCTCGAGGTACCGCACGTCGATCGGGCGCGGGATGACCCGCCAGATCCCGAGCCGCTCGGGGTACCGGGCGAGCCGGTCCGTCATGGTCGGCACCTCGTCCGGCGGCGGTACGCCGAGCGGGGCCTGCGTCTGGTGGTCGAGCCCCTCCTCTGCCACGTGGAACGACGCGGACATCAAGAAGATCGGCTTCCCGTGCTGGTACGCGACCGACCGGCGGACCGAGAACGACCGGCCGTCGCGGATGTTCTCGACCGCGTAGGTGATCGGTACGGCCGAGTCGCCCGGCCGCACGAAGTACCCGTGCAGCGAGTGGACCCGGCGCGCCTGGTCGACCGTGCGCCCCGCGGCGACCAGGGCCTGCGCCGCGACCTGCCCGCCGAAGACCCGCTGCGGCCCCACCGCCGGGCTGACGCCGCGGAACCCCGTACCCCCGAGACTCTGCAGGTCGAGCTGGTCGAGCAGCTGGTCGACCGCGGCCTGGCCGGCGACGGTGGCCGGCTCGTCGCCGGTCACGAGGTGAGCGACCCGAGCTCGTGGACCCGCAGCGTGTTGGTCGACCCCGGGGTACCCGGTGGGCTGCCGGCCACGATGACCACGGCGTCGCCGGGCCTGGCCCGGGCGAGCCCGAGCAGCGCCTGGTCCACCTGGCCGAACATCTCGTCGGTGTGCGCGACGGGCGGCATCAGGAACGTCTCCACTCCCCAACTGAGCGCGAGCTGGTTGCGGACCGCCGGCTCCGGCGTGAAGGCCACCAGCGGCAGCGTGCAGTGCAGCCGGGCCAGCCGGCGCACGGTGTCCCCGGTCTGCGAGAACGCGACCAGCGCGCGGGCGCCGACCGCGGTGGCGACCTGCGCGGCCGCCACGGTGATCGCGCCGCCGCGGGTCCGCGGGTCATGGCTGAGCCGGGGTACGCCGAACGGCCCGGTTTCGGTCGTCTCGATGATCCGAGCCATCGTGGACACCGTCAGCACCGGGTACTTGCCGACGCTCGTCTCGCCGGACAGCATCACCGCGTCGGCACCGTCGAGTACGGCGTTGGCGACGTCGCTGGCCTCGGCCCGGGTGGGCCGCGAGCTGTCGATCATCGAGTCAAGCATCTGGGTGGCGACGATGACCGGCTTCGCGTGCTCGCGACAGAGCTGGACCGCGCGCTTCTGCACCAGCGGCACCTGGTCCATCGGCAGCTCGACGCCGAGGTCACCGCGGGCCACCAGCACTCCGTCGAACGCGTCGATGATCGGTTCGAGCAGGGAGACGGCCTCCGGCTTCTCCAGCTTGGCGAGCACCGGCCGGCGTACCCCCTCCTCGCCCATCACCTGGTGGACGAGCTTGACGTCCTCGGGCGAGCGGACGAACGACAGGGCGACGAGGTCGGCACCCAGCCGCAGCGCGAAGCGCAGGTCGGCGTGGTCCTTCTCGGACAGCGCCGGCAGCGTGACACCGACGTTCGGCAGCGAGATGCCCTTGTGGTCGGAGACCGTCCCGCCCTCGACGACCAGGCACTCGATATCGAGCCCGACGACGCCCGTCACCTCCAGCGCGATCCGGCCGTCGTCGACGAGCAGCCGGTCGCCGACCTTCACCTCGGCCGGCAGGCGCCCGTACGTCGTGGTGACCCGGTGCGTACTGCCCGGGCCGTCCACTCCGGTGATCACCACGGTGTCGCCGGTACGCCACTGCACCGGCCCGCCCGCGAACGTACCGAGCCGGATCTTCGGACCCTGCAGGTCGGCCAGGATGCCGACGGCCCGCCCGCTGGCGTCGGCCGCTTGCCGGACGAGGTGGTACACGCTCTCGTGGTCGGCGTGCGTACCGTGGCTGAAGTTCAGCCGGGCCACGTCCATCCCGGCGTCGACCAGGCCGCGGATGCGCTCGGCGGTCGAGGTCGCGGGGCCGAGGGTACAAACGATCTTTGCGCGCCGGGTCACGGCATCAGGCTAGTGGGTCGGCCCGGCGCAGTGCGCTCAGCAACTCGGTGCCTTGCTGGGCGTCCTGGTGACCTATGACCATCGCATGATTGACGCCGTAATGAGTCAGGGGGTACCAGTAACGTCGCCCGGCATGACGCGCTGATCTACCGACCGCGACGTTCCTACGCTGCCGCCTGGGCCGCCGGTGGCCGGCTGAGGCGGGCCGCCGGTGCGGCGATGAGCGCCCTGGAGCGGGATCGTCCGCGCGGCTCCGGCTGAGGGAGCGTGATGGTGCCCGAACGTGGCGCTCGGGGCGCCGCGTTCACGGTGCCGGTGTGGCTGGGTTCAAACCCAGCACCTCCTTGGTCGGGCTTCGATTACGTTACGGTTTGGACACCTCTACCGCGATGGTCCACATGGCCGTACAATCCGTCTACCCCGTTCAATATCGACAAGCCGCACCGCGAGAAACGCGCGTACCCCCCCTCCGGCAGGCACGTCGCCACCCCTCGACGGTCCGGTAGGCGCGGGAGGTAACCGCTATGACCGATACACAGCCCGCCGCCCCCAAGGCGCCTGCTCGCAGTGACGAGCAGGCCGGCCAGGCGGCCAATGCCGCACCTCCGACCGGTGCCGACTGGCGCCATGCCTTCCGGGACCGGGTCAAGGACCAGCTCGGCGTGCGGGGGATGATCAGCGAGTACCTGATCCCGGTGGAGACAAACACCTTCTGGTACTCCCTTGGTGGTGTGCTCGGGATCGCGCTCGTCCTGGAGATCGTGACCGGGATGCTGCTCGCGCTGCGCTACGTCCCGGACGCCGGCCGCGCGTACGGCATCACCAAGACGCTGCTCAATGAGGGCGGCTGGTCGGTGGTGCTTAACTTCCACTACTGGACCGCCTACGTCATCTTCGCCCTGGTCATGGTGCACATGATGCGGGTGTTCTTCAGCGGCGGGTACCGGGGTGCCAAGAAGGGTCTGTGGCAGATCGGCGTCGCCTTGGCCGGGACGGTGTTCCTGCTCAGCATCACCGGGGAGACGCTGCACTGGGACGAGCGCGGGTTGGCCGTCCCGTGGCACATGTCGGAGATCCTGGGGGCGGTCGGGCTGGACAAGACGCTGCACTACACCCACGAGGACCTGCTCAACGTCCCCAAGGCCACCAACCTGCTCGTCCCGTACTATGCGATGCACGTGGCGATTCTGCCGATCCTGCTGCTCGCGCTGATCGCCATGCACTACTACTTGATCAAGGTAAAGGGCATCTCGCTACCGTTCTGGCACAAGCCGAGCGGGCGCCGGGCACCGTTCAGCACCCATATCCGGGAGTGGACGATCTACAGCACCATCATCCTCGGCGCCATCCTGGTCGTTTCGTTCTTCCACCGGGCCGCCGGTCCAGAGCCGCAACTGCTGCCCACCTCGGAGTTCTACGGGTCCGAGGAAGGACCGGGAGGCCTGGGCGTCGTACCGACCTTCCCGATCAGCTGGACCCACGGGATGAACCGGTTCGTCACGATCGCCTTCGGGATGGACCCCGACATCTGGGGAACGGTGATCGGCATGGTGCTCATAACCGTCGCCCTGGTCGCCGTGCCATACCTGGACCGCGGCGGGCCGTACGAGCCGCGCAACTGGAACGAGGCACTGAGCCTGCAGCGACGCGGCTGGGCCTACCTCGCGATCGTGGTGTTCTGGGCCGTCCTGATCGTCGGTAGCGTCACCAACCTCATCACCCCAATCGGGTGAACCCGACAGCGACCCCGCGCTCCGGCAGCAATGCCGGGGCGCACCGCGGAACAGGGTGCGATGTTCGCCCGTGACCTGCACCTCCT
>JAEHDK010000455.1 GCA_016880465.1 Micromonosporaceae bacterium | reverse complement strand
GTGGCCGAGGCGGCGGCACAGTTGCGGTCCCTGCTTGCCGGGCGCCGTGCCTTGCTCCTGCTCGACAATGCCGGATCGGAGGACCAGGTACGCCCGCTGCTGCCCGGCTCACCGGGCTGCCTGGTGGTGGTGACCAGCCGCAGCGAACTGCCTGGCCTGGTGGCCGCCGAAGGCGCGTGCCCGCTGCCGTTGGACCTGCTCACCGTGGACGAGGCGCGGCACCTGCTCCAGCGCCGCCTCGGCCGGCACCGGGTGGCGGCCGCACCGCGCGCGGTGGACGAGATCATTTCGCGTTGCGCGCGGTTGCCGCTCGCATTGACCGTTGTCGCGGCCCGTGCCGCCACGCACCCCGAGTTCAGCCTCGACACGCTCGCCAGTGAACTGGGCGACGAAGTGGACAGCCTCGACTCGTTCGCCGGCGAGGACACGGCAACCGACATCCGCGCCGTGTTCTCCTGGTCCTACCGGACCCTCGACGACCCGACCGCGCGGCTCTTTCGCCTGTTGGGGTTGCACTCGGGCCCGGATGTGGATACCACCGCCGCGGCCAGCCTGGCCGGGCTGCCGGTGCGCCGGGTCCGGCCGCTGCTCGCCGCGCTTGCCCGTGCGCACCTACTCGCCGAGCATTCGCCGGGCCGGTACACCATCCATGACCTGCTGCGTGCCTACGCCGGCGAACTGGCCCGGGCGCACGGCACCGACGACGAACGCGACGCGGCGCTGCACCGGCTGCTGGACCACTACGTGCACACCGCCCACGCCGCGGCCAGGTTGCTCAGCCCGCACCAGGCACCGATCAGCCTTGCCCCGCCGAAGCCCGGCGTGACCGTCGAGGCGATCGACGACCACGGGCAGGCGCTGGCCTGGTTCAACGCCGAACGCATCACGCTGCTGGCGTTCGTCGACCAGGCCGCGGCCGCCGGCTACGACGCCCACGCCTGGCAGTTGGCGTGGAGCATCGAGACGTTCTCCGACTACCGCGGCTACTGGCACGACCAGGCCGCCGCCTGGCGTACTGCGCTGGCCGCAGCACGGCGCCTGGGCGACCGGGACCGCCAGGCGCACGCCCACCGGTGCGTCGCCCTGGTCTTCACCCGCTTGCGCCGCTACCGCGACGCCCACCGGCACCTGAAGCAGGCCTTCGACCTGTACCGCGAACTCGGCGACCAGACCGGCGAGGCGCACGTCCACCGCGCCTTCAACTGGGTGTACGAGCGGCAGGACCGCCACGACGAGGCACTGCGCCATGCCCGCCAGGCAGTGGACCTGTTCCGGCTTATCGGCGACCGGTACGGGCAGGCCAGGGCACTCAACTCCGCCGGCTGGAACCACACTCACCTTGGCGAGTACCGGGAAGCCCTGGACTGTTGCCAGCAGGCGCTGGCCATCCACCGGGAGATCGATGACCGTTACGGTGAGGCCGCCGCCTGGGACAGCCTGGGCTACACCCGTCACCGACTCGGCGACCATCGGCGGGCCATCGACTGCTACCGGCATGCCTTCGACCTGATCCGGGAGCTGGGCAGCCGCTACAACGAGGCCGTGGTGCTCAACCACCTGGGCGAGACGTACTGCGCCGCGGGGGACGTCGGCTCGGCGAGGCAGGCCTGGCAGCAGGCGCTGGAGATCCTCGACGGCCTCGAACACCCCGACGCCGCCCAGATCCGCGGCCGCTTCGAGGGCCTCGATCAACGGGCTACCGCGACCGCCGCCCCGGTCGCCGGCTGAAGGCATACCTAGCGATCGCTGGGCGACGGCATCGGCGCCGCGCGCTCCTCTTGCGCCTGGATCTCGATGCGGGTCAGGTGAGCGGCCGGATGCCAGATCTCGTCGAACGGTCCCATGACCAAGTCGCCTATCCCGCGGCGCCGGACACGGGACCCGAGCCACGCCAAGGCACTCAGGACCAGGCCGAATCCAGCCAGCACCACGACGGCCGCCAAGAGACCATCCATGCGACCAACGTTACGCCGACAGCCGTCACGAAGCGGAATCCGGTACGACGAACCGGCCGTCGGCGCCGCGCTCAAGGGGCGCCGCAGCCACCACCGCGTCGAGTTCGATCGGGCCGTAGATGTGTGGAAATACGATGCCCGGACTCACCTCGTCGTCGCGCACGGGGGACGACAACCGGGCCGGGTCGATGCTGAGCAGGACGAGCGGACCCGCGTCGGCGTAGAACGCCTCGGCGACGCCGAGGACCTGATCGCGGCGCGACGCGTGGATGAAGCCCTCGTCGGCCAGGGTGCGGCCGCGCGTCGAGACCCGGTAGTCACCGGAGAGCTGCGCGGCCCGCCAGTCGGCCTCCTCGGCGATGTGGAAGATCACGCGGAGGACGCTACCGCCGCATCGACTTGCCTCGGTCCCGCTGCTACCGGTCGATGACGCCGATCACGGCCGCGACCGGGACCGGGCCGTGGCATCGGGAATCCACCGAGACCAGCCGGTTGTCACCCACGAGGAAGAGCTGCTCGGGCGCCACCTTGACCGGGTCGAACCGGCGCGACCCGCAGTCCGCGACGGAAGGCATCTCCAGCGGGGAGTTCTCGGCCACGTACGGCTCGTCGAGTGGGGTGCCGTTCAGGTCAATCCGGCCCGACGGATCGCAGCACGCCACGGTGTCGCCGCCGACCGCGACCACGCGCTTGATGAGGGTGGCGTCGGGTCCTCCGGCGCCCCACGAGTCGGGAGCACGGAAGACCACGATGTCCCCCCGTGCCGGCTCGTACGTTCCGGCCTTCGTGAGCCGCACGGTCACGCGCTGGCCCGCGTTGAGCGTGGGTTCCATCGCGCTGCCGGCCACCTCGTACCGGCGGATGTCCGGGCCGTGCGCCAGCAGTCCGCAGCCGGCGAGCAGGGGAATCAACAGCAGCCATGACGTACGCCTCATCCCGCCGATGATGCCTGACGCCGGTGGTGCCGGGGTGCCGGGGACCGCCGGCCGGTGGGTCCGCGACCGGCCGGTCAGCCCAGGGACGAGGACGCGAGCATGTCGAGGGATACCTGCCACAGCCGGGCGGCCGCCGCGGGATCACGCGCGTGGTCCGCGACACCGTGGAGCGGTGTCTCCGGCGTGTAGCGCAGCGCCTCGTTGCAGTCTTCGAAGTACCGGCCGCCGACGCCGTCGAGCTGCGATGCCGTCGCAACGAGGACGGAGGTGGCCGCGCCCTGCTCGGCGGTCTTGTACTGGTAGCCGGGAAGGTTCGCCCGGTCCTCGTCGGTGAGGTACCGCCCGAGGTTGGTCTCGATCGCGCCGGGGTCGACCGCGTTGGCGGTGATGCCGTCGCCCGCCCACCGCTTGCTCGCCTCGACCGCGAACAGGGCGGTGGCCGTCTTCGACTGACCGTACGCCACGAAGCGGTCGTACGGACGCCGCCGGAAGAAGATGTCGTCGAAGTCCACCGGAACCTTGCGATGCGCATTCGAGCTGAGTGATACGACGCGGGCGCGGCCGGCCGCGGCAAGCGCCGGGTACAGCCCGAGGGCGAGCGCGAAGTGGCCGAGGTAGTTCGTGGCGAATTGCAGCTCCCAGCCCTCCGGCGTACGCATCTCCGGCGTCATGGCCACTCCGGCATTGTTGACCAGAATGTGCAGCGGGCCCTCCCACGGCGCGACGAACGCCGCGACGGAGGTCTGATCGGCCAGGTCCAGCGGCGCGGCGAGGACCTGCTTGTTCCCCGTGGTGGTGCTGATGTCGTCGGCGGTGCGGTCACCGGCGTCAAGGTTGCGTACCGCGAGCGTCACCTCTGCGCCGGCGCTAGCGAGCGACCGGGCGGTCTCGACGCCGATGCCCGATGACGCACCGGTCACGATCGCGCGCTTGCCGGTGAGGTCGATACCGGCGACCACCTCGGCCGCCGTGGACTGCGCGTGGAACGGCGTGGTAATGCGCGGCTCGGTCATGCTTACCTCTCTGGCGGCCGGGTGCTGGATGACTGGCGCCCGGCCGGTGGGCTGCACCGCCGCCACTGCACGCGGCCACAGTTCTGCCAGTCCAGTCTAGAGAGCCCTACCCCGCGAGGGGACGCAACCGCGCATCCTTCAGCACGATGACGCCGCCACCTGCTTGCCGGGTCTGCTGACGGTGGCATCTAGTCGACTTTCCTCAATGCCTTCGGCCGGGCCGCCCGCCAGGCCGCGCAGAACTCCGGCAGCCCGCCGAAGCGGTGCTCGGGTCGCGGCTCGCAGGCGCGCGCAGCGACCTGCAACAGCGACGTCGGACCGCGGAACGCCGGCGCGTCGGTGGTGCCGTCGGACAGCAGGACCAGCACGGTGCGACCGATCGTGAACACGCTGGTGCGCTGGTCGATCAACGCGCCCTTGGTGAACTCCTCCGGAGCCATGAACCGCGCGGACCCGAACATGCGCCCCATCTCGTTGCGGTACGGCTCGGGCCGGTAGCCGTCCAGGTCCACAATGGACAAATGTGCGGCACCGAAGTCGTACAACAGGCAGCCGTCGTAGAAGTCGTTGGCCACCTCGCCGGCCCTGCCCAGCAGATCATGCACGTCGACGATCGTGTCCAGACAAGCGATGATCTGATCGGCCGGCAGGTTGCGGAAGCGGGAGTACGCCGAGGCGGGTTCACTGCGCTGCTGGCTCGGCGCGGCCAGCAGGTCCCCGTCGGCCCAGTCATAGACCAGCATCGGCCCGTGCGGCGACTCGATCGGACCATGGAGGCGCGGCAGCGCGGGGTGCCGGTAGGCACGACCCAGCCGAACCGCATTGCGCAGCAGTGCCACCCGCTCGTCATGGGGGAGCAGCGGTACGTCGTGCTCGGGCTGCCCGGCGGTCTTCACGAAGTACCGTGCCCCGTCGACCTCCACACCGTACGAGACGTTGCCGGAGTCCTGCTGGTCGAACCGGGCGAAAATGGTGCCCACGCTGCCGAGGTAGTCGTCCGGAGCCTGGTCGACGCGTGACCTCATCACCGTACCGATCCTAGGTCGCCACCGCCGGCAAGGTTGCTGGACGAAACCGGTCCGGGGTGTCGCCCATGGCCCTTGCCGAACTGGGTCGTTTCGCCGACCCGGCCGTGCTGATCCTCAGCAGCCTGGCCGGTGGGGACAAGCACGGGGACGCATTGGTGAAGGACCTTGCGGAGTTCGCCGGCGTAACACTTGGCCCGGGCACGCTGTACGGCGCGCTGAGCCGGCTGGAGCAGCGGGGTCTGATCGAGGCCCTCGACGCCGACGACCGGCGCCGGCCGTACCGGTTGACTCCCGGCAGCGCGCAGGCGCTGCGTGCCCACCTGCTGCACGCCCAGGCGGTGGCTCGGATCGGCCTGCACCGGCTGGCGGCCGGAGCATGAGCCGGCCGGCCTTGTGCGCGCTCGTCGCGTGGTACCCGCGCGCCTGGCGACAGCGGTACGGCGACGAGGTCACCGACCTGGTCGAGGCGGGTCCTTATCCGGCTGGTCCGGCGTACAGGCCGGCGCGGCCGCCGCGCTCGTCGTGGCCGTATCGGTGGTCGTCGTGTACGCCACCATCGACAACGTCTTCTTCTCGATCGTGAGCCAGCAGCACGACAAGCGGGTCGCGTTCGCCAACAGCGGCTGGACATCGATGCGTACCTTCATCAACGTGCAGCTACTCACCGGGATACCGATCGTGCTGCCGATGGCCACGGTCGTCGGCGGTGCTCTCGGTGGCCTTGGCGGGGTGCTGGCCCGACCCCGACCGGACCGGGCCGGCGCGGCCACGTGACTCGGCTGTGCGGTCATGCCCATATCCGGGCGTGCGGCCGGCCCGGTTCGATCTATTGACCGGACTACCGGGGCCTGCGACCGTCGCGACGCACGGCCGCGAACGCGCGGCGTGACGAACTTCGGTCCGTGGGCGCTGACCCTGGCGGAGATATATGCCGGCCCACCGCAAGGGGGTGAGCCGGCTGTGAGCCGCCGGTGAGCGCTCCCTGACATATTCCTCCTTGTCGTGTGGTCGCCACCGAAGCGTCTCCCAGCGAGAGGTCTCCGGCCATGATGCGGTGGATCGTCGGGTCGAGCGTCAAGTATCAACGCCTGGTGCTTGCGGTTGCGGTGGCCTTGCTGGCCGGTGGCTTCCTCCAGCTCCGGCAGACCGCCATGGAGACGCTCCCGGAGTTCATGCCGACCCGGGTGGAGGTGCAGACCGAGTCCCTCGGGATGTCCGCGGAGGAGGTCGAGCAGCTCATCACCAACCCCATGGAGAACGAGTTCTTCAACGGGATTCCGTGGCTCGACAAGCTCCAGTCCCGGTCCATCCCGGGGTTGTCGTCGATCGAGATGACCTTCGAACCCGGCACTGACATGATCAAGGCCAGACAGGTGGTACAGGAGCGGCTGACGATGGTGCCCGCCCTGCCCGCCGCCGCATCCCGGCCCCCGATGGTGATCCAGCCCCTGTCGTCGACGAGCCGGCTCATGATGATCGGGCTCTCCGCGTCGGACGTCTCACTGATCGAGATGTCGGTGCTCGCCCGCTGGACGATCGCGCCTCGACTGATGGGCGTGCCGGGCGTGGCCAACGTCGCGGTCTGGGGATTCCGGGACCGGCAGCTACAGGTACAGGTGGACCCGGCGAAGCTGGCCGCCAACGGCGTCGTGCTGGACCAGGTGCTGCGTACCTCGGCGAATGCCTTGTGGGTTTCGCCGTTGACCTTTGTGGAGGCGTCGACGCCCGGGACGGGCGGGTTCATCGACACCGCGAACCAGCGCATCGAGATCCAGCACAACCAACCGATCAGAACCGCACAGGACCTGGCCAAGGTGACCATCCAGGGCGCGGAGGACCGGTCCCTGCGGCTGGGTGACGTAGCCACGATCGTCGAGGACCACCAGCTGCTCATCGGAGACGCCTTTGTCCGCGGTACCCCGAGCCTCATGCTGGTGGTGGAGCGGTTCCCCGGCGCCAAGGTCTCGACGGTGACCGCCGGGGTCGAAGAGGCGCTCGACGCGATGCGACCGGGGCTGCAGGGCATAGAGATCGACACCACGCTCTACCGGCCGGCGACCTTCATCGAGCGGATGGTCGACAACCTGGCCGCGTCGCTGATCCTCGGCGGCCTCCTGCTGGTGCTGGTGCTCGGCGCTCTCCTGCTCGACTGGCGCGCCGCGGTGGTCAGCGTCGCCACGATCGCCGTGTCCGCGGCCACCACACTGCTCCTGCTGTCCTGGTTCGGGGTCGGCCTCAACCTGATGACCGTGGCGGGTCTGGTGATGGCGCTGGCCATTGTCGTCGACGATGCCGTGACGGCCGTCGACAACATCAGGCGGCGACTCGGCGAGCCCCGCCACGAGCAGTCCCGCCGCGCGGGCGGCATGCTCGCCGCCGTCCTCGAGATGCGCGGTCCGCTGTCGGTGGCCGCAGTGGTCACGGCGGCGGCGGTGGCGCCGGTCTTCATCCTCGACGGAGTCCGCGGCGCGTTCCTCCGGCCGCTCGGCTTGTCCTTCCTGCTCGCCACTCTGGTCTCCATGGTGGTCGCGCTGACCGTTGCCCCGGTGCTCGCGGCACTGCTGCTCGGCACGGGCGCGGCGACCCCGTCGCCGGTGGCCCGGTGGCTGGAGCGCAGGTACGCGGGGCTGCTCCCGCCGTTCATCCGGCGGCCCGTCTGGAGCTTCGCGATCGTGGGTCTCGTCGTCGCCGCGAGCGTCGCCGTGCTGCCGGTGCTCAATGGACGGCCGCTGTCTCCGCCGCTGCAGGACCGGGATCTATTGATCCATTGGGAGGGCGCCCCCGGCACGTCCCGTCCGGAGATGAACCGGATCGCCACCGCGGCCGGCACTGAGCTGCGGGCCATCCCGGGCGTACGCAATGTCGGTGGTCAGGTGGGTCGGGCCATGTCGTCGGATCAGATCGTCAGCATCAACTCCGCCGAGCTCTGGGTCGGCATCGAGCCGACGGCCGACTACCAACGGACCGTGGCGGCCATCCAACGGGTCGTCGACGGATACCCCGGGCTCCGGCGGGAGGTCACGACGTACCCGGATGAGCGGATCCGGCAGGTGGTGAGCGCGGATGCGACCGCGGATCTCGTGGTACGCCTCTACGGCACCGACTACGGCGTGCTCAAGGCGAAGGCGCAGCAGGTCGTGGGCATCATCTCGGCGGTGGACGGCGTTGTCGGGCCGCGCGTACAGACCGAGGACGACGCGCCGACCGTCGAGATCGAGGTCTCCGTCGAGAAGGCGGCGACGTACGGGCTCAAGCCGGGCGACGTACGCCGGTCGGCCGCCACTCTCGTGTCCGGCACCATCGCCGGCAGCCTCTTCGAGGACCAGAAGGTCTTCGACGTCGTGGTGTGGGGCATTCCCCAGGTACGCCAGAACCTGTCCAGCATCAGCGATCTCCTGATCGACACGCCGACCGGTGGCCTGGTGCGCCTGGGTGCCGTGGCCGATGTACGGATCCGGCCGAGCCCGCAGGTCATCACGCACGACCGGGTCTCTCGCAGCATCGATGTCGTCGCCAACGTACGCGGCCGCGGGCTCGGCGCGGTCACCGCCGATGTCAAGCGCCGGCTGCAGCAGGTCGCCTTCCCGCTGGAACACCACCTCGAGGTGCTGGGGGAGTCCCAGGCACGGCAGAACTCCGGACTGGTATCGGTCTTCTACGTGGTCGCCGCCGCGATAGCGATGTTCTTCCTGCTGCAGGCCGGCCTCCGCAGCTGGCGGCTCGCCTCGCTGCTCGTCGTCCTGCTGCCCGCGGCGCTGGCCGGTGGGTTGCTGCTGGCGGCCGTCACCCGGCACCGCATGTCCGTCATGGCGCTGATGGGACTGCTCACCGTGCTGGTGGTCGCGGTGCGCGCTGGCCTGCTGCAGATCGCGCGGTACCAGCGCCTCGCGGACGAGGAGGGCCACGCGTTCGGGCCGGACCTCGTCGTCCTCGGGTCGAGGCAACGGTTCGTCCCGACCGTCACGACGGCGCTGGCGACCGCGCTGGCACTGGTCCCGCTGGTGATGTACGGCAGCGTCTCGGGCCTGGAGATCGTCAGCCCGCTGGCCATCGTGGTTGTCGGCGGCCTCGGCACCGCGACCCTGCTGAACCTGTTCGTCGTGCCGGCCCTGTACCTGCGCTTCGCGGCCGGTTCTCCAGCACCGGCGACGCCGCCTGTGGCTGCGTCGTTGCCTGCGCCCCGGTTACCGGACGAGCCGGATGAGCACGCGGGCCTACGTTCGACGCCGGACTGACCAGGCGCCGGAGAGATCCAGGGCAGAGGCGAGGAGGCGACATGCGGTACGGCGGTCGATGGGTGGTCGCGGTCCTGATCGCCGTTGGGACTGGCGTTTCGGGGTGCTCCTCGGCCACGCGGGACACCCCCGACGACGTGGCTCCCGCGGTCGTCGGCAACGCGGACGCCAACGGCGTCAAGAGCGTGAAGCTGACCCGGCAGGCGTTCGACCGGCTCGGCATTGAGACGACCGGGGTGCGCGAGTCGACAGCCGCTACGCCGGCCGCTTCGAGCGCCGCGCCGAGCGGTGGGTCGACGGTCGTGCCGTACACCGCGGTGGTCTATGACACCACGGGGGTCGCCTGGGTCTACACGATGCCGGAACCGCTGCGGTTTCTCCGCCGGAAGGTCGTGGTCGAACGGGTAGGCGCGACCGACGCGACGCTGTCGGAGGGTCCGGCCGTCGGCACCCTGGTCGTGTCGAAGGGCGTGCCGGAGTTGTACGGAGCCGAACTCGGCGTTGGCAGGTAACGAGGCGTAGGGACCCGGCCATGATGCGGTGGATCGTCGGCACGAGCCTGAAACTCCGGTTCCTCGTGGTCGTCACGGCCTCGATGGTGATGTTCTTCGGCGTGGTGCACCTGCGGGACATGCCGGTCGACGCTTTCCCGGAGTTCGCACCGCCGCGGGTGGAGGTGCAGACACTCTGCCTCGGCCTGTCCGCCGCCGACGTCGAGCAACTGGTCACCGTACCGATCGAACGGGCGCTCAACGGCGTCGAGGGCCTCGACATCATGCGCTCCAAGTCGGTGTCACAGCTGTCGTCGGTAGTGCTCATCCTCAAGTCGGGGACGGATCTCATGCGGGCGCGACTGCTGATCCTGGAGCGGATCACCGCGGTAACCCCGACGCTTCCGCGCTGGGCCAGCGCGCCGTTCATGATCCAGCCGCTGTCGTCGACGAGCCGTACGATGAAGATCGGTATGTCCACTGCGGACAGATCCAGCCGCTCGCTCATCGACATGTCGTTGATCGCCTACTGGACGGTCCGGCCGCGGCTGATGCGGGTGCCCGGCGTGGCTAACGTGGCCATCTGGGGCGACCGCTGGTCCACCAAGCAGGTCCAGGTCGATCCGAAACTGCTGCAGGCCAACGACACCACGCTGGCGCGCGTGATGGATGCCGCCGCGGACGCGGTCGACGTCGGCATGATGAAGTTCTCCAGCGGGCACGAGATCGGCACGGGCGGGTTCATCGACACGCCCAACCAACGGCTACAGATACGCCATCAGCTCCCCGCGCTGACCGAGGAGCAGCTCGGCCAGATTCCCATCGAGGTGCCGCCCGGTGCCCGGCCGCTCGCCCTCAGGGACGTGGCGCGGATCGTCGACGACACCCAGCCGTCCTCGCTGCTCGCCGGGGACGCGGTCATCAACGACGGCCTCGGCCTCATGCTCATCGTCGAGAAACTGCCCTGGGGCAACACCCTGGAGGTGACCCGGGGAGTCGAGGAGGCGCTCAGGGCGATGGCGCCCGGCCTCACCGGCATCAGGGTCGATACGGAGATCTTCCGGCCGGCGACCTTCATCGAGAAGTCGGTGGACAACCTGAGCCGGGCAATGGTCGTCGGCTTCACGCCGTCGCCGGGCGTGGACGCGCTGTTCGGCGCGGGCGAGGAGGCGGAGCGGGAGAAATACATCACCTTCGGCGGCGGCCGGATCTACCTCGTCTCGGCCAAGGCCCGGGACGGCGACCTGAACGCGGACGCGGTGGAGCAGTTCCGCGAGCTGGTCGCGCTCACGCACGCCGAGGTGCCGGGCGTGAACGTCGGCATCACCGGCGAGCCCGTGCTCGAACATGACGAGATGCAGCAGTCGCAGCGGGACT
>JAEHDK010000454.1 GCA_016880465.1 Micromonosporaceae bacterium | reverse complement strand
GCCGGGGCGTCGTTGGTGCCGTCGCCGGTCATCGCGACCAGCCGGCCACCCTCCTGCTCCCTGCGGATGAGCGCCATCTTGTCTTCCGGCTTGGCCTCGGCGAGGAAGTCGTCCACCCCGGCCTCGTCGGCGATCGCCTTGGCGGTCAACGGGTTGTCTCCGGTGATCATCACGGTCCGGATGCCCATCCGGCGCATCTCGTCGAACCGCTGCCGCATGCCCTGCTTGACGACGTCCTTGAGGTGGACGACGCCGAGCGCGCGGGCCGGCTGTCCCTCCAGCTGTTCGGCCACCACCAGTGGCGTACCGCCGGTGGCGGAGATGCCGTCCACGGCCGGGCCCACCTCGGATGTCGGGTGGCCACCGTTGTCGCGTACCCACTTCATGACCGCCGCGGCCGCGCCCTTGCGGATCCGGCGCACCGTACCGTTCTCGGCGATGTCCACACCGGACATCCGGGTCTGCGCGCTGAACGGCACGAAGGTGGCGTGCGGCATGAACCCCTCGTCGCGCGCCCGCAACCCGTGCACGTTCTTGGCGAGCACGACGATCGACCGGCCCTCCGGCGTCTCGTCGGCCAGGCTGGACAGCTGGGCGGCGTCCGCCAGCTCGCGAGCGTCCACATCGGACACCGACAGGAACTCGGTCGCCTGCCGGTTGCCGAGGGTGATGGTGCCGGTCTTGTCGAGCAGCAGCGTGTTGACGTCGCCGGCCGCCTCGACCGCGCGCCCGCTCATCGCGAGCACGTTGCGTTGCACCAGCCGGTCCATGCCGGCGATGCCGATCGCGGACAGCAGCGCGCCGATTGTGGTCGGGATCAACGCCACCAGCAGAGACACGAGCACGATGCCGGTGACGCCGTCACTGGTGATGGTCAGCGAGTCCGGCGCCGCTGCCTGGTAACCCTTGGCGAAGATGGCCATCGGCTGCAGCGTCGCCACCGCCAACAGGAAAATGATGGTCAGCGCGGCGAGCAGGATGTTCAGCGCGATCTCGTTCGGCGTCTTCTGCCGGTTGGCGCCCTCGACCAGCGCGATCATCCGGTCGATGAAGCTCTCCCCCGGCCGCTGGGTGATCCGTACGACGATCCGGTCGGAGAGTACCCGGGTGCCACCGGTGACCGCGCTGCGGTCGCCGCCGGACTCCCGGATCACCGGCGCCGACTCGCCGGTGATGGCCGACTCGTCGACCGACGCGATGCCCTCGACGACGTCGCCGTCGCCCGGGATGATCTGCCCGGCCTCGACCACGACGATGTCGCCCCGTTGCAGCGCGACCGCGTCGACCGCTTCCTCCCGGTACTGCGCGGCAGTGGCGCCCTCGGTCCAGCCGACCAGCCGCCGGGCGGCGGTCTCCTGCTTGGCCCGGCGGAGGCTATCGGCCTGCGCCTTGCCGCGCCCCTCGGCGACTGCCTCGGCAACGTTGGCGAAGACGACGGTGAGCCACAGCCAGATCGTGATCAGCCAGGCGAACACGGATGGGTCCCCGATGGCGAGGACGGTGGTGAACGCGGCGCCCACCTCGACGAGGAACATGACGGGGTTGCGCCACAGGGTCAACGGGTTCAGCTTGCGCAGCGCGTCCGGGGTGGACCGCCACAACTGCTTCGGGTCGAGCAGCCCACCACCGACCCGGCGCGGTGTCGCCGGCGGCTTGGCGCGGGCTATTGATGTGACAGACATCCATCTATTCCTTCGGGGTCAGCTACAGCCCCTCGGCCAGCGGACCGAGGGCGAGGGCGGGCAGGAAGGTCAGGGCGATCAGGATCACCACGACACCGACGACCATGCCGACGAACAGCGGCCGGTGGGTCGGCAGCGTGCCGGCCGACTCCGGTACGGGTTTCTGCCGGGCCAGAGCGCCGGCCAACCCGAGCACGAACACCATGGGTACGAACCGGCCAAGCAGCATCGCCAGCCCGAGCGCGGTGTCCCACCACGGCGTGTTGACCGTGATGCCGGCGAACGCCGAGCCGTTGTTGTTCGCCGCCGACGTGAACGCGTAGAGCACCTCGGAGAAGCCGTGCGGGCCGACGTTCAACGCGGTGGTGTGGTTCGACGTCGCCATCGCGGCGGCGGTACCGATCAGCACGAGGGCCGGGGTCGTCAGGAAGTACAGCGACGCGAACTTGACCTCCCGGGCGCCGATCTTCTTGCCCAGGTACTCCGGCGTGCGACCGACCATCAGCCCGGCCACGAAGACCGTGATCACGGCGAGGATCAGCATGCCGTACAGCCCGGAACCCACGCCGCCGGGCGCGACCTCGCCGAGCATCATGTTGATGATCGGCATCATGCCGCCCAGCGCGGTGTACGAGTCGTGGAACGAGTCGACCGATCCGGTCGACGTGAGCGTCGTCGAGGCCGCGAATGTCGCGGAGTTCGGGATGCCGAACCGGACGTCCTTGCCCTCCATCGCCGCCCCCACCGCCTGCGGGACGGTGCCGTGGTGGGCGATCTCGAAGCCGTTGGTCAGAGCCACGCTGGCGACCGCCAGGATGGCCATGATCGCGACGATCGCGTACCCCTGCCGGTTGTCCCCCACCATCCGGCCGAAGACCCGGGGCAGGGCGAACGGGATGCACAGCAGCAGGAAGATCTCGAACCAGTTGGTCCACGTGGTCGGGTTCTCGAACGGGTGGGCGCTGTTGACGTTGTAGAAGCCGCCGCCGTTGGTGCCGAGGTCCTTGATGACCTCCTGGCTGGCCACCGGGCCGCCGGTGAGGTGCTGGGTGCCGCCGGCCAGCGTCGTGACGTCGGTGCCGCCGGAGAGGTTCTGCACCACCCCGCCGATGATCAGGACGATCGCGCCCAGGACGGCGATCGGCAGCAGGATGCGCAGCGTGATCCGGATCAGGTCGACCCAGAAGTTGCCTAACTGCCCGGTGCGGCTGCGGGCGAACCCGCGCACCAGCGCGACCGCGACCGCGATGCCGACCCCGGCGGACACGAAGTTCTGCACCGCCAGCCCGGCCATCTGCGTCAGGTGCGTCATGGTTGACTCACCCGAGTACGCCTGCCAGTTGGTGTTGGTCACGAAGCTGACCGCGGTGTTCCAGGCGATGTGGTCGGTGACGCCGGTCATCTTCGGCGTGTTGAACCAGTGCGCCTGCAGCCGCATCACCGCGTAGAGGAACAGTATCGAGACCGCGGAGAAGGCCAGCACGCTGCGGGCGTAGACACCCCAGGTCTGCTCGCCGGCCGGGTTGACCCCGACCACCCGGTACAGACCCCGCTCCACCCGTGAGTGGGCCGTACCCGACACGACCCGGTACAGGTAGTCGCCGAGGAACCGGTACGCCACCGCGAGGGCGGCGATCAGCGAGAGGATGAAGATCACTCCCGCGGCGGTCGTGCTCATCAGAAACGCTCCGGAAACAACAGGGCCACGACCAGGAAGACAGCCAGGCCGGCGGCGATGATCAGGCCAACCAGGTTGACGGCGCTCATAGCCGCTCCGCCCTTCGAACCATCAGGGCGAGCACCGCGAACAGGCCCACCGTCAGCAGCACGAACACCAGATCAGGCACCGTGCGACTCCTTCTCGTTCGATATCGGGTTGGTGAGTAACGCGCCGAGCTCGGCGGCCACGGCCGCCTCGGCCTGAGCGGTGCGAATCCACCGCAGTCCCAGGCCCAGTCCTGCGGCGAGGATGAACGCGACCAAATGCCACAGAGTGGTTGTACCGTCCCAGGTCAGTTCGCCGTACCGGTTAGCCAGAAACCCGGTGAACAACAGCAGACCCAGACCCGCGGTGACGACGGCCGCGCGGGTGTCGTCGACGAGGGCCGCGTACACCCCGACGGCCAGCGCCATCACGACAAGCTGCACGGCTATCCCAGAGAACAGCGCAGCGTCCACGCCGGCCGCCACCGCCATGGCGATCGCCCCCACCGCGAGATTGATGCCGAACGGAGTGCGCGTGCTCGCGACGTCGCCGGGGACAGCCTCCGCCACCACCAGGCACACTCCTTCCAGCACGCGGCATTCGCGGTCACTCGACCGCGTCGCAGCCACATAACCGCGGGCCGGACCACCGGACAAGGGATCGCTACGGGATCCATACGCCATCGCGGCCGTTCTTGACGTTTTCCATACGCCGCACCGTGGTCGGCCGTTCCGGCCCCGAAGTCCTTGCTCCCTGCCCGGACAATGAGCGGTATGTCGGAGATGAACCCGGCCGAGCGCAACGGCTGAGCCGGCTGCTCGTGCTGGGACTGCCGCTACTCGTGGTTGCCATCGACTTCGTCCAGCTCCTCGCCACGTACCTCGTGCTGGCCTCGATCGCTCCGAACGTGCCGGGCGAGGTAGCCGCGGGCCCTGCGGTGTTCGCCGGGTGGATTGCACTGGTGAAGCTGCCGATGACGCTCGCCTTCATCGGTGCTGTTGCGGGACGCGCCTTCAAGGCCATGGTGCTGGAGGCGCACACACGCTCGCTACGACGCGGCGTGCACCGCCGACTACCAGGCACCGCCGGCCTCGCCGAGTTCCTCAAGTCCGTGGCCGAGGACCGGCTGTACGCGACGTGGTGGCTCATCGCCCTGCGCGTGCTTCGCCGCGGGGAGGCCGCCGGCCTGCGGTGGGCCGTCAGACATCGCGCCGCCACCCTTGCCCATGCCGCAGGCGCGGACCTGAAGACCGTACCGGAGGAACTCAGACACACATCGATCGTCCTGACTGCGGACACCTACACCAGCGTGCTGACCCTGCACTTCAAGACCGCCGAGGCGACCGGGGTGGCAACTCGGGGAACGCCGGGGTGGTCAGTAGCGGCAGCCAACGGGTGTCGACCTGGGCGTTAAGGTGGGTGACCGGGCGGTGGCGGCAGGGTCATCAGACCAGAACCACGCGATGGGCGCGGTGCACGTGCGTCACATGCAGCGCTGGTACGGCGGGAACTTGCGACGGGTGTCGCTAGCACCGGGGGGGCCGCCGCGCGTTGGCAGGTCGGCTCTGGGAGGGACGAATGGCTGGGTTGGTTTCCACAACGGGCGTCGGCGACGACATCCGGCACCGTTTCCCGATCTTCGAGAACCGCGTCTACTTGAACTCCTGCTCGCAGGGCGCGCTTGCGGTCTCCGTACGCTCCGCCTATGACGCCTATCTAGACAGCCTTGAGACGGAAGGCTCGCAATGGGGGCGCTGGGTAGGTCAGGCCGAGCGGGTCCGCGCCGCTTTTGCCGAGGTTCTGCACGCCCACCCGGACACCGTCGCAGTCACTACGTCGGCGTCGGCCGGTGTCAATGCGGTCGCCTCCGCGCTCGACTTCAGCAAGCGAGACACTGTGGTCACAACCAGCCTGGAGTTCCCGACGATCGGGCAGATCTGGCACGCGCAGGAACGTCGTGGGGCGAAGGTAATACATGTTTCCGCTGAACCTGACAACGTGCTCTCGCTAGATCGGCTTGCTGGTGCCATCGACGACCGGACTGCCATCGTCTCGGTCACCCAGGTGTGCTACCGCAACGGAAGCCGTCTCGACATCGAGGCCATTGCACGCATCGCACACGAGCGGGGTGCGCCGCTGCTGGTGGACGTGTACCAGGCGGCTGGGGCGGTTCCGGTTGACGTGCGCGCCTCCGAGGTGGACTTCGTGGTGGGTGGCGCGCTGAAGTACCTGCTCGGCTCTCCCGGCGTCGGCTACCTGTACGCGAACCCGACCACGACCGGTCATCTCGTGCCAACCGTAACTGGCTGGTTCGCCGACGAGGACATCAACGCCATGGAGATCGGTCGGTATCGGCCCGCCCGGAACGCCAGGAGGTTTGAAGCCGGCACTCCCCCGATTCCGCCTATTTATGCGGCTATCGCAGGCGTCGAACTGATGCTGGAGATCGGCATCGACCGCACGGCGGAGCATGTGGGCAGGCTCAACGACTGGTTGGTCGACGAGGTGATCGCGATGGGTGGCGTCGTGGCGACGCCGAACGACCCGTCCCTACGTGGTCCCCTGGTCGCTGTCCGGGCGGCCGACGCTGAGCGCCTCGTCCAACGTCTTGCGGATAGGCGGATCGTGACGTCGGCTCGGGACGGCAACCTCCGGATCTCGCCACACTGCTACAACAGGGCCGCAGACATCGAACAAGTACTCAGTGCACTTCACGCGAACCGGGACCTGCTCGTGAGCTAGCCGTGCGGCCGAACAAGCCCGACCGTCGGCCGAGGAGGTAAGCGCGGCCGCCGCTTGATAGGACGGCTCCTGCGGTAGAGCGGGTCGCGTCGGCCGCCGGCCACGGCCACCGGACGTGGCACGGTCAAGGTGCGAGCCACCGCGGCTCTACGCCACGGTGGCTCTCCGGTACCGCCTGTGGTGTCAGCCGATAAGACGACCCAGGGCGAGGTCGAACGCGGCCTGCCGATGGCTGAGGCCCTGCTGCCGAGCCCGGATGATCATCTCTCGAGTCGCGGTAAGCAAGATGTCAGCGAGTTCGGCGTTGACCTCGGCCTCGGTCCAGTGCTCATGCTTGAGGTTCTGTCGCCACTCCAGGAAGGACACAATCACGCCGCCGGCGTTGGCGACCACGTCAGGCAGGACCTGCACGCCTCGGCCGAGCAGGATCCGCTCCGCGCCGGCGGTGATCGGCCCATTGGCCAGCTCGACGATGATCTTCGCGGGTACCACCGCAGCGTTCTCCTCGGTGATCGCGTTTTCCAGTGCGGCCGGAACCAGGATGTCCGCATCGATCCCAATGATCGCGTCGCGGTCCATGACCATCGCGTCGGCAAGCATCGCCGGGTTGGCGACCGTCGTGGCATCGATGCCGGATCCGCGGAACCACGTGTGCTTGCTGTTCGCAATCGCGATCAACTTGAGATTCGGGTGCAGCTCACGCAGGACCTTGGCGAAGTAGTAACCGACATTGCCATACCCCTGCACCGCGACGGTAAGCGGTTCGTGCAACAGGTGCTGCTGAGCCAGATACTCGCCGAGAGCGACCACACCGCCGCGACCGGTGGCGGCCTCCCGCCCCTCACTGCCGCCATCGGTCAAGCGCTTACCGGTGAAGCAGCCCGGATCGGCGTGGCCGACGGTCTTCTCGTACTCGTCCAGCATCCATCCTATGATCTTGCCGTTGGTGTTCACATCGGGCGCTGGGACGTCCCGGTCGGATCCGATGTACGGGGCCAGCTTGCGGGCATAGTCCCGGGACAGCTCCTCCAGCTCGGCCTCGGTCAACGACCGCGGGTCGACGGCCACGCCGCCCTTGCCCCCGCCGACCTCCAGGCCCGCCGCGGCGGTCTTGATGCTCATCAGCAAGGCGAGCGCCCGGACCTCGTCCAGCGTCACCTGGGGGTGGAAGCGGATGCCGCCCTTGAACGGGCCCAGCTTGTTGTTGTGCTGGACCCGGTACGCCGGATAGGTCTTGCCCCCGGCGGTGACCTCGAAGACGTGTTCGTGCGCGGCGCGTAAGAATGCTTCGATGGTCTCGTCGTCGTGGCGCAGGCGGCGCGCCGCCTCGCGAACGGTGGATTGTGCGGTGGCCAGCATGCGGTTCATGGCTACAGCCGCTCCTTCGTGTGTCAAACGGCCGCAGCGCTAGCAGATCACGTCGCGGTAACAACGGGCGAGCTGCGCTGCGTCACCCATCGAGGGCCGCGATCATCATTCCACACCCGCAGCGGGCCGACAGGGCCCAACGGCCCGAGCGGCGGGGCGTGCAGGCCACCGCCCTTCTCGACGCCGCCGGCGCCTCGGTGCCTTGCGCGCGGAGCAGAGCAGCTGAGGTCCCGGATCCGACGGGCCTGTTGGCCCTGTACAACCGGAGCGGCCAGCCGCAGGCTGCGATCGTGAGCGCACTCGCCGAGCCGTACCGGATCAAAGCGGTGGAGTCGGTCCACGTACCCACCCGCGCCGAGCGTGAGGCCGCCATCGCCGACGCCGGCTACAACACGTTCCTGTTGCGCAGCCGCGATGTATACATCGACCTGCTGACCGACAGCGGCACCGGCGCGATGAGCGACCGCCAGTGGTCGGCCCTGATGGTCGGCGACGAAGCGTACGCCGGTGCTACCTCGTTCTACCGCCTCGAGGCGGCGGTCCGCGACGTGTACGGCTTCCGGTATGTGGTGCCGACACACCAGGGCCGGGGCGCCGAGCACCTGATTTCACAGATCTTGATCAAACAGGGTCAGTACGTGCCCGGCAACATGTACTTCACCACCACCCGCGCCCACCAGGAGTTGGCGGGTGGCGTGTTCGTCGACGTGATCATCGATGAGGCGCACGACCCGCGGGCGCCGCACCCGTTCAAGGGCAATGTGGACCTGGCCAAGCTGGCTGGACTCATCGACCGGGTCGGTGCGGCGAACATCGCGTACGTCAACGTGGCGGTCACCGTCAACATGGCCGGCGGTCAACCGGTGTCGATGGCCAACCTGCGCGCGGTCAGCGAGCTGTGCCACCGGCACAACATACTGCTGTGGTGTGATGCCACCAGGTTGGTGGAGAACGCCTACTTCATCCACGAGCGCGAGGAAGGGTACGCCGACCGGCCGGTCGCCGAGATCGTCCGCGCGATGATGTCCTATTTCGACGGTTGCACGATGTCCGGCAAGAAGGACGCGCTGGTCAATATCGGCGGCTTCCTCGCCATGAACGACGAGAGTGTGCTGCAGCGGGCGCGCGAACTCGTGGTGCTGTTTGAGGGCATGCCGACCTACGGCGGGCTGGCCGGGCGGGACATGGAGGCGATGGCGGTCGGCATCCGGGAGATGGTCGACGACCAGTACATCGCGCACCGCATCCACCAGGTTCGCTACCTGGGGCAGCAGCTACTCGATGCCGGAGTGCCCATTGTGGAGCCGATCGGCGGGCACGCGGTGTTCCTGGACGCAAGGCGCTTCCTGCCACACCTGGACCAGGAGCTGTTACCGGCGCAGGCGCTGGCCGCACAGCTCTATGTGGACAGTGGGGTTCGCTCGATGGAGCGTGGCATCGTGTCGGCCGGTCGAGACCCTCAGACGGGCCGAAACCACATACCCAAGCTGGAACTGGTCCGCTTGACCATCCCACGCCGGGTGTACACCGACCGGCACATGGACGTGGTGGCTCAGTCGGTCATCGACGTGTTCGGCCACCGCGAGGACATCCACGGCCTTCGCATGGTCTACGAGCCGCCAACACTGCGGTTCTTCAACGCCAGGTTCGCCCCGATCCGCGACGGAGGCCCAGCGTGAACGCCGACGGGTTCCGTACCATCGTCGAGCCGTTCCGGATCCACTCCGTCGAGCCGATGCGGATGCTCGACCGCGAACAGCGGGAGCGCCGCCTGGTCAGCGCCGGCTACAACCTGTTCGCGCTGCACTCTGACGACGTACTCATCGATCTGCTCACCGACTCGGGCACCGGCGCCATGTCCAGCGAGCAATGGGCGGCGATCCAGCGCGGCAACGAGGCGTACGCGGGAGCGCCGTCGTGGTTCCGCTTTGTCTCAGCGGTACGCGAGCTGTTCCCGTTCCGCCACGTGTTGCCGACGCATCAGGGCCGCGCCGCGGAGAAGATCCTATTCTCCGTGGTCGGCGGCCCCGGCCGGGTCATCCCGAACAACACCCACTTCGACACCACCCGCGCCAACATCGAGGCATCTGGCGCCGAGGCGGTCGACCTGGTGATCGAAGAGGGCACCCACCCGGACAGCTGGCACCCGTTCAAGGGCAACATGGACTGCACCGAACTGGAGAAGCTGCTCATCTCCCGGGCCGACGACGTGCCGCTGGTGATGGTCACGGTGACCAACAACTCCAGCGGCGGCCAGCCGGTCAGCATGGCGAACCTGCGCGAAGTTCGGCAGGTGTGCGACCGGTACGGCAAGCCGCTGTTCCTGGACGCCTGCCGGTTCGCCGAGAACGCCTGGTTCATCAAGACGCGCGAGGAGGGGTACGCCGACATCGGCGTCGCGGACATCGTGCGCGAGATGGCCTCGTACGCCGACGGCATGACCATGTCCGCGAAGAAGGACCCGTTGGCCAACATCGGCGGGTGGCTCGCTCTCAACGACGACGCCATCGCGGAGCGATGCCGCAGCCTGGAGATCCTCACCGAGGGCTTCCCCACCTATGGCGGCCTGGCCGGGCGGGACCTGGACGCGATCGCGGTCGGCTTGCATGAGGCGGTGGACGAGGACTACCTGCGCTACCGGATCGCGTCCACCGCCTATCTGGGCAACGCGCTGCTCCGGCTCGGCGTACCGGTCGTGGTTCCGTTCGGCGGGCACGCCGTGTTCATCGACGCGCGCGCGTTCCTGCCACACATTCCGCCGCTGCGCTACCCCGGACAGGCGCTCGCGTGCGCGTTGTACCTGGAGGGTGGGGTGCGCTCGTGTGAAATCGGTACGGTCATGTTCGGCCGGCATCCGGACGGCTCCGAACAACCCGCCCCGATGGACCTGGTCCGGTTGGCCATCCCACGCCGCACGTACACGCAGAGCCACATCGACTACGTGACCGAGGTAGTGGAGCGCGTCGCGGCCAGCGCCGACGAGCTTGCCGGCATGGAGATGACCTACGAACCTGCTCGGCTCCGGCACTTCACCGCGACATTTCGACCGCGGATGGACCGTCAAGGAGTCTCCCACGCGAGGAGCGAGCCTGATGGACTTCACTCTCAACGGTAAGTCCATGTCGGTGCGGGTCGAGGACGGCCAGACCCTGCTCGGGTTGCTCCGGGACATGTGTGACATCACCTCGGCCAAGGACGGTTGCGCGCCCGAGGGCTTCTGCGGTGCCTGCACCGTACTGGTCGATGGCAAGGCCGTCGTGTCCTGCGCCCAGAGCGCGGCCCGCGTCGCCGGCCGGGAGGTGACCACGCTGGAGGGTCTGGCTCCCGCCGACCGTGCGCTGTGGGCCGACAGCTTCGTCGCGTCCGGGGCGTCCCAGTGTGGCTTCTGCTCCCCGGGCGTGGTCATGAAGGCGGAGTCGCTGCTGCGCAGGAACCCCGATCCGACCCGCTCGCAGGTTGCCTCGGCGTTGGCCGGGAACCTGTGCCGCTGTACCGGTTACGTCAAAATCATCGATGGGGTGCTGCTCGCCGCCTCGGCCCGGCGGGGCGGTCCCGCACCGGAGACAGACCGTAGCGGCCGGGTTGGCACCAGGGCACCCAGGTACCAGGGCGATGAGCTGGCGCTGGGGGACAAGCCGTTCGTCGACGACGTGCGCATGCCCGGCATGCTGCATGGGGCCATCCGGTTCACCGACCATCCTCGGGCGCTGATCGTCTCGGTCGACACGACGAGAGCCCGGGCGTACCCGGGAGTGGTGGCCGTACTCACCGCGGCCGACGTTCCAGGCGAACGGGTCCAGGGTGAGCTCACCCGGGACTGGGTCCAGATCTACGCGCCGGGGGAGACCACTCGGTACGTGGGTGACGTGCTCGCCCTGGTCGCCGCCGAGACCGTAGCCGCCGCGCGTGCCGCCGCCGCACTCGTGGACATCGAGTACGCCATCCTCGAGCCGGTGACCGACCCGACCGCGGCCATCCGACCCGGCGCGCCGCACCTGCACCCCCACGCGCCCGGCAACGTGCTGTCCGTGGCCGGGTTCCGGCACGGCGACGTCGACGCGGCCCTGGCGACCGCCGCGCATGTCGTGACGGAGACCTTCCACACGCAGTGGATCGAGCACGCCTTCCTCGAGCCGGAATCCTCGCTCGCGTACCGCACCGACGGCGGTGGCCTGCATTTCTACACCCAGGGTCAGGGCATCTGGAGCGATCGCCGGCAGGTCGCCAGCGTGCTCGGCCTGCCCGAGAGCAAGGTGCGTGCCACGCTGGTCACCAACGGTGGCGCGTTCGGTGGCCGCGAGGACCTGAACGTCCAGGGGCATGCGGCCCTGCTCGCGTGGCACACGCGGCGCCCGGTCAAGCTAACGTTGAGCCGCGCGGAGAGCCTGCGGTTCCACGTCAAGCGTCACCCGCTCACCATGCCCTATACGGTCGGGTGCGATGCGGACGGCCGGCTGCTCGGCGTGCGGGCGAGGATCGTCGGCGACACGGGTGCCTACGCCAGCGTGGGCGACAAGGTGCTCGAGCGAGCCGCCGGTCACGCCTGCGGTCCGTACCGGGTGCCGGCCGCAGACGTCGAAGCCACCGCGGTCTACACGAACAATGTCCCGTGCGGGGCGATGCGTGGATTCGGCGTCGGCCAGGTGAACTTCGCGCTGGAAGGCGTACTCGACCTGCTGGCGGAGCGGGTCGGGCTGGACGGCTGGGACATGCGCTGGCTCAATGCCGTGACGACGGGCGACGAGCTGGGCACCGGCCAGCGCCTCGGCCCAGGGGTCGGGCTGAAGAAGACGCTGCTCGCCGTCAAGGACGCGTACAAGTCGGCCCGGTTCGCCGGCATCGCCTGCGCGGTCAAGAACACCGGTGTGGGCAACGGCCTGGTCGAGTATGGCCGGGCGGTCCTGCGGCCCGGGGCCGACGGGTCGCTCACCCTCGCGCACCCGTGGACGGAGATGGGCCAAGGAGTCAACACGATCCTCCAGCAGATTCTCTGCGAGGAGCTCGGCATCGCCCCATCCCTGATCAGCATCGCCGTCGACACCGGTGATGAACTGGGCTGCGGCCAGACCACGGCGTCGCGCGCGACCGTCCTCGGCGGGCGGGCCGTGATGGACGCGGCCCGCAAACTTCGCGCCGATCTGGCGGGCTCGTCGGTGGCCGCGCTTGCCGGCCGGGAGTACGACGGCGAGGTCCGCATCGGTGGCACGACGCCGTTGGGCGCGCCGGCGGACAACCCGGTGACCCATTTCGCCTATGGCTGGGCCACCCAGGTCGTGATCCTCGGTCCCGACGGGACAATCGAGAAGGTCGTCGCGGCCCACGACGTCGGCAGGGTCTTCAACCCGACGCTCCTCGAGGGCCAGATCGAGGGGGCCGTGCACATGGGTCTGGGCCAGGCGCTGTCGGAGGAGTACGTGGTGCGCGACGGCGTACCGGTGACGACGACGCTCAAGTCGCTGCACATCATCCCGCCCACCGGCATTCCGCCGGTCGAGTGCGTGTTCGTCGAGGAACCCCAGCCGGAGGGGCCGTACGGCGCCAAGGGCGTGGGCGAGATCGGCCTGGTGCCCACCGCCGCCGCGACCGCCGGCGCGCTGCGCCGCTTCGACGGCATTCACCGCACCCGGCTGCCGATGAAGGACTCCCCGGCCGCCCGGGCCGCCGTACCCAAGCTGGCTCATCCGCGATGAGCGCCGGACCCGCCCGACCCGACCGCAACGCCGGCCCGGCAGCACGCCCCGACGGCGGTGCCGCCGCTGGGCTGGCGCTGTGCGGGGGCACGGTGGTCACCTCGCTGGACCCGGTCACGGTGGTCGCCGCCGACGTGGTCATCGCTGGCGACCGGATCGCCACCGTCGGCACCGCACCCGCCGGCGTGCCCCGCCGCGACTGCTCCCAGACGCTGGTACTGCCTGGCAACGTCTGCGCGCACCACCATCTGTACTCAGCGCTGTCCCGCGGGATGCCCGTCCGGCCGCCCGCCCCGCAGAACTTCCTGCAGATCCTGCAGCGCCTCTGGTGGCGGCTGGACCGGGCCCTCGACGAGTCGGCGGTGCGGCTGTCGGCGCTGGTCGGCGGGCTCGACGCGGTTCGCGCCGGAACCACCACCGTCATCGACCACCACGCGTCGCCCAACGTCATCGACGGCTCCCTCGACATCATCGCGGACGCGCTGGCGGAGCTGGGCCTGCGGTCGGTGCTCTGCTACGAGGTGACCGACCGCGACGGGATGGCGCGGGCGGCGGCGGGAGTGGCGGAGAACCGGCGGTTCCTGGCCACGCCGCACCGGCTCGCGCGGGGGATGGTCGGCGCACACGCCTCCTTCACGCTCGGCGATGACACGCTGGCAGCCTGCGCCGAGGCCGCCGCCGACTCCGGTGTCGGCGTGCACATCCACGTCGCCGAGGACGCGGTGGACCAGCGGGACGCGGATGCCGCGTACGGCGTACGCGTCGTCGAGCGGTTGGCCCGGGCCGGAGTGCTGGGTCCGGACGCGCTCCTGGCGCACTGCGTCCACGTCACCGGCCCGGAGATCGAACAGATCGCGTCCGCCGGTGCCGCGGTCGCGCACAACCCGCGCAGCAACATGAACAACCGCGTCGGGTACTCACCACTCGCCCGCGGACGGACGCGACTCGCGCTCGGCACCGACGGAATCGGCGGGGACATGTTCGCCGAGTCCCAGCTGGCGTACTTCCGAGCCATGGAAGCGGGTTGCGGGCCCGAGGCCGACTGGCCGCTGCGCCGTCTCGCCCAGGGTGCCCGCATCGTCGGGCGCAGTTTCGGCGAGCCCCGGTACGGGACGATCCAGCCGGGCGCTCCGGCCGACCTCACCGTGCTCGGTTACCCGCCGCCGACCCCGGTGACCGCGGAGAACCTGGCCGGCCACTGGGTCTTTGGCGTTTCGTCGCGCCACGTCCGCGACGTCATCGTGGCCGGCGACCTCGTCGTCGCCGATGGCCGGGCCACCCGGGTCGACGAAGCGTTGATCGCCCACGGGGCCGCCCGCGAGGCGGAGCGGCTGTGGGCCCGGCTGGACGGGATTGCCCCGCACCCGTTTACCCCGAAGGGAGCGTGAGCCGTGACGGTCGGCGGTAACGGGCGAGTGGCGCTCTACCTGCAGGACAAGCATCCGATCCGGGATGGCATGGACTACGTTCGCTACGCCGAGCAGCGTGGCTTCGAAGCGGTATGGCAGGCGGAGAGCAGGTTGGTGCGTGAGGCGACCGTACCGATGGCCGCCTACGCCGCGGTGACGCGGCGCATCACGGTCGCGTCCGGCGTCATCCCGATCTGGACCCGCAACGTTGGCCTGCTCGCGGCGACCTTCTCCACCCTGTCCGAACTCGCTCCCGGCCGCGTCATCCTCGGCCTCGGCGCATGGTGGGAGCCGTTGGCCGGCAAGGTCGGGGTGCACCGGCACCACCCGCTGCGGGCGATGCGTGAGGTGGTCACCGCCACGCGGCAGCTGCTCGCCATGGAACGCGTGACCTACCACGGCGAGTTCGTCCACCTGGACGATGTCGAAATCGACGTGGTGCACGGCGACCGGTCGCCGAGGCGGGTTCCCATCTACCTCGGGGCGACCGGTCCCAAGATGATGGAGCTCGCCGGGGAGATCGGCGACGGCGTGGTGCTCAACTACATGGTCAGTCCTGAGTACAACAAGCGTGCCCTGGAGGCGCTGGCCGCCGGTGCCGACCGGGCCGGCCGCTCCATCCACGACATCGACCGCCCGCAGCTCGTCGTCTGCTCCGTCGACGCCGACCGCGAGGTGGCCCTGGACCGGTCACGCGAGTTGCTGACGCAGTACCTGGGACAGCAGCCGCACATCATGCAGGCGAGCGGCGTCGACCGAGGGCTCATCGAGGAGATCGGCAAGATCCTCACCTGGCCGGCGAGCCCGGAGGACATCCACAGGGCCATGCGCCTCGTCCCGGACGAGGCCGTCCAGATGATCTCGGCGTCCGGCACCCCGGAAGAATGCCGGGCCAAGGTCGATGAGTACGTCGCGAGCGGCGCGACGTGCCCGATCCTCTACCCGCTCGGCGATGACGTGCGGCTAATGATCGACACCTTTGCACCGACAACTGTCTCATAGGGAGAGCCACCATGCGCAGCTTCATCGGCCGCGACATCCTGTCGCTCAAAGACATGGAGCGTGATGAGTACTTCCGCATCTTCGAGGTCGCCGACAGGCTCAAGCCGTACGCCGCCGAGCGGCGCAACGCCGACCTGCTGAAGCACAAGACGTTGCTGACCGCGTTCTATCAGCCCAGCACCCGTACCCGGCTGGCGACCGAGGCGGCCATGCACCGGCTGGGCGGGCACGTCCTCGGTTTCGCCGACGCCAGGATGACCCGCGCCGGCGACTTCTACCAGGAGACGATCAAAGACACGGTACGGATGCTGGAGTACTACGGCGATGTCATCGCGATGCGCCACTACCAGCAGGGCGCCCCGCACGAGGCGGCCGCGTGGGCGTCGGTACCTGTGATCAACTGCGGTGACGGGTGGGGTGAACACCCGACACAGGTGCTGACGGACCTGTACACGATATGGCGGGACAAGGGGCGGCTCGACGGCCTGAAGGTGCTGTGCGTGGGCGACATGCGAATGCGCACGATGCATTCCATCCTCTACGCGATGTCGCAGTTCGACATGGAAGCCTTTGTGGTTTCTCCCCGGGAAATGTCGCTGCGACCGGAATTCAAGGCGGAGATCGACGAGCGCAACGTGGCCTACCGCGAGTTCGAAACGGTCGAGAAGTGCATCGCGGACGCCGACGTCATCTACATGGAGCCGGTCGTGCAGGCCGACTACACGCAGGCGCGGGTCGAGGCGAGCCCGGACCGGGGGCGCACGCCCGCCGCGTACCAGGTGACCCGGCAGTTGCTGCGGGACAAGGCGAAAAGCGACGCCATCATCCTGCACTCGCTGCCCAGGATGGACGAACTTCCGCCGGATGTCGACAGCACCCGGCACGCGAGGTACTGGCAGGAAGCCTTCAACGGGGTCGCGCTCCGCATGGCCCTGCTCGCCCTGGTGCTCGGCGCGGCGGAGTAGGAGCGCGGCGATGCAGACCAACCTGCGCGGCCGTGACCTGATCACGCTCCAGGAATGGACGAAGGACGAGATCGGTACCCTTCTCGATGTCGCGTTCACACTCAAGCGCGACCGTGCTCTCGGCCAGCCGCACCCGTACTTGCGCGACCGCGTGCTGGCCATGCTGTTCTTCTTCGCGAGCACGCGTACCCGCGCGTCGTTCGAGGCGGGCATGGCTCAGCTGGGCGGCCACGCGCAGTTCATCGAGAGCCGATCGACCCAGATCGCCCACGGCGACACCGCCAAGGAGATCGGGGAGATCCTGGGCCGCTACAACGACGGGATCGCCATCCGACACTGCGACTGGGGGGTCGGCAACACGTACCTTCGCGAGGTGGCGCAGGCCAGCCGCGTACCGGTGCTCAACATGCAGTGCGACGTCTACCACCCGCACCAGGCGTTGGCCGATCTGATGACGATGATCGAGCGGTTCGGCGACGTACGCGGCCGGACCGCGACCGTAAGCTGGGCGTGCGCGGCGAGCTACCAGAAGCCGATCAGCGTGCCGCAGAGCCTCGTGCTGCTGCTTCCCCGCTTCGGGATGAACGTCCGGCTCGTGCACCCGCCGGAGTTCGCGCTCATGCCGGACATCATCGAGCAGGCGCAACACAACGCCCGCGAGGCGCACGCCGGTTTCGAGATCATGCATGACTTCGCCGACGGCATCCGCGGCACCGACGTCGTCTACGCGAAGAGTTGGGGGGCCATGCAGACCACCACCGACGAGGCCGAGGGCGCGCGCCTCAGCGCGAAGTACGCCTCGTGGCTCACCGACGACCGGCACCTCGCCCTGGCCGGCGAGGACGCGGTGTTCATGCACCCGCTGCCGGCCGACCGCGGCGTCGAGGTGGCGGACAGCGTGCTCGACGGCCCACGATCGGCTGTGTACGACCAGGCCGAGAACCGGCTGCACGGCCAGAAGGCCGTGCTGGCCCTGACCATGAGCTGAGCAGCGGTGACCTCGATGAACGGCCGGGTGGCCGTGGTGGCGATCGGCGGCAACTCGCTGATCAAGGACGCCACCCACGCGAGCGTGCCCGACCAGTACGCGGCCGCGCACGAAACCGCTGAACACATCCTGAGCATGCTCAAGGCGGGCTGGAACGTCGTGGTCACGCACGGCAATGGCCCGCAGGTCGGGTTCATCCTGCGTCGCTCCGAGCTGGCCGCCCATGAGCTGCACGAGGTTCCGCTCGACGTGTGCGGTGCGGACAGCCAGGGCGCCATCGGCTACGCACTCCAGCAGAACCTGTACAACGCGTTCCGGCAGGCCGGTCTGGACCGGTACGTGGCGACGGTCGTCTGCCAGACCGAGGTGGCCGCGACGGACCCCGCGTTCACCCATCCGAGCAAGCCCATCGGCTCGTTCATGGACGAGGAACAGGCGCGGCGCCGGCGCCAGCAGGGCTGGGATCTCATCGAGGACTCCGATCGCGGATACCGGCGCGTGGTTGCCTCACCCATGCCGTTGCGCATCGTGGAGCTGCCGGTCATCCGCCGCCTGGTCGAGTCGGGCATGGTCGTCATCGCCGCGGGCGGTGGCGGGATTCCGGTGGTGGCCACGCAGACCGGCGAACTGCGCGGCGTGGCCGCGGTCATCGACAAGGACCTCGCCTCCGCGCTGCTCGCGAACGCGCTCGGGGCGGACCTGCTCCTCATCTCGACCGCGGTCGAGCGGGTCGCGCTCGACTTCGGCACCCCGGACCAACGCTGGGTGGACCGGCTCACCCTGAGCGAGGCCAAGCGCTATCTCGGTGAGGGCCGGCACTTCCGCAGCGGCAGCATGGCGCCGAAGATCCAAGCGGTGGTCAACTACCTGGAGCACGGTGGCCGGGAGGCCCTCATCACCAGCCCGGAGAGCATCGAACGGGCGCTGGCGGGTGAGACCGGGACCAGGATCAGCCAGGATTGAGTACTCCACGGAAGGGCGGCCGAACATGGCATCTCTGGGGCTTGAACGTCATGTCGTGGATCGCGAGGTCTACGGTCGCACGGTCGATCATTGCCGTGACGCCGGCATCCGTCTGCCCACCTTCGCTCAGCTGGCCGCGCCGGCCAGCATCCCGGCGAAGATCCAGAAGTCGCTGGCCGGGGTATGGGCGGATGCGGTGGATCCGGCGAACCTCTTCCGGGTGCACTGGTACAACGACGGCGAGCGCACCGGCCAGGCGGCCGTGCCGGTTCATGTGGTCCTGCCCAGCGAACTCACCGGCGTGGACGCGCGGATCGTGGTGGCCATCGGCGACCTCTTCCCGATGATCCGGGCGCACAAGGTGCTCGCCGCCTACGGATGCCTGGTTCCGCGCATCATCACCGGCCAGTTCGATCCGACCGCGCACCGGGCAGTCTGGCCGTCCACGGGCAACTACTGCCGGGGTGGGATCGCCATCTCCCGGCTGCTGGGCTGCCGGGGAGTGGCCGTACTGCCCGAGGGAATGAGCCGGGAGCGCTTCGCCTGGCTCGAGGACTGGGTCAGCGACGCCGGGGACATCGTTCGTACGTCCGGAACCGAAAGCAACGTCAAGGAGATCTACGACAAGTGCGCGGAGCTGTCGGCCGATCCCGCCAACGTCATCTTCAACCAGTTCTCCGAATTCGGTAACCACCTCGGGCATTACCTGTGTACGGGCAGCGCCCTCGGGGCCGTGTTCGAGTCGATGGCCGAAACCGAGCCGGGCCTTCGGTTGCGGGCCTTCACCTCGGCCTCCGGGTCGGCCGGCACGCTAGGCGCCGGTGACTACCTCAAGGAACGGTACGGCTCCAAGATCGTTGCCGTGGAGGCGCTCGAGTGTCCCACCATGCTGGCGAACGGATTCGGCGCGCACAACATACAGGGGATCGGCGACAAGCACATTCCGCTCATCCACAACGTGATGAACACCGACCTCGTCGCCGGGATCTCCGACCGGGCCACGGACCAGCTGTCGGTGCTGTTCGCGACGCCGGAGGGCCGCGCGTACCTTCGCGCGCGGCGAGCGGTGCCCGAGCCGGTCCTCGCGGCCCTGCCTGCGTTCGGGTTGTCGAGCATCTGCAACATCCTGGCCGCGGTGAAGACCGCGAAGCTTCTGCGCCTCCGGCACAGCGACGTCGTCATCACGGTGGCGACGGACGGGGCCGGCATGTACGGGAGCGAGCGTGAGCGCATCGTTGCCCGTGATTTCCCGGGTGGCTTCGGGACGGTTGAGGCGGCCGAGGTGTTCGGCCGGTGGATGCTCGCGTCCTGCACCGATCACCTGCTGGAGACGACGCTGGCGGACCGGGAACGCATCTTCAACCTCGGTTACTACACCTGGGTCGAGCAGCAGGGGGTATCGCTGCCCGACTTCGAGGCGAGGCGCGATCAGCGGTTCTGGACCGACCTGCGTGACCTGCCGCCCGTCTGGGACGCCATGATCGACGAGTTCAACCAGCGGACCGGCCTGGCGTAGCGCGATGGCATCGCCGGTAAGCATCATCCGCTGCTCGGGGTGCGGCCACCTGGCCGACCCGGACGACCCGTACCCGTTCCGGTGCCCGCGGGCCGGGACCGACGACACCGACCATGTGCTGACCCGGGTGCTCGGCCCGGAGGTCACTGACTTCCCGCGCGGCGGCCAGGACAACCCGTTCCTGCGCTATCGTGCGCTCACGCACTCGTACCACGTGGCCATGGTCCATGGCATCGCCGACGCCGAGTACACCGGTCTGGTGGCATCGCTCGACGGTTCGGTCGCGGCCGTCGAGGGCCACGGCTTCCGGGTCACGCCATTCCTCCGGAGCGCCGAACTGAGCGATTCGCTGGCCTTCTCGGGCAGCGGCGGGGTGTGGGTGAAGAACGAAACCGGAAACGTGTCCGGCTCGCACAAGGGCCGACACCTCATGGGCGTACTCATACACCTGGCGGTGATGGAGGAAGCCCGTCTGCTCGACCCGCGTAACCGCCCCGACCTGGCGATCGCGAGCTGTGGCAACGCGGCACTCGCCGCGGCCGTGGTGGCCCGGGCCGGCGGCCGGCGGCTCACCGTCTTCGTACCGCCCGACGCCCACCCTGGCATCGTCCACCGGCTGCGTGACCTGCACGCCAAGGTGGTGGTCTGTCCACGCGAGCGTGGTGTGCTCGGCGACCCGGCGTACCTGCGGCTGCGGGACGAACTGCGCGGCGGGGCACTGCCGTTCACCACCCAGGGAAACGAGAACGGGCTCGCCATCGAGGGCGGCGAGACCCTGGGCTACGAGTTGGTGACCGATCTCGCGGACCTGCCGGGTGGGCTCGACCACCTGATCGTCCAGGTTGGCGGGGGCGCCCTGGCCAGCTCGTGCATCCAGGCATTGCGCGAGGCGGTCGACCTTGGCGCGCTAAGACGGCTGCCCAGCGTCCACACCGTACAGACGGGCGCGGCCCATCCACTTGAGCGGGCGTACCGGCGGGTACGCGCGCTCCTGCCGGATCGGCCCGGCCCGGATGCGGTGCGTCAGGCGACGGCAACGGCCGCCGCCCACAGGTCGGCGTACATGCAGGCCTGGGAAGAGCCGGCCAGCAGCGTGGCGACGGGCATACTCGACGACGAAACCTACGACTGGCGGGCGGTCGTCGAGGGCATGCTGCTGACCGGCGGGCGGCCGTTGGTCGCGACCGAGGACCTGCTCCTCGAGGCCAACCGGCTGGCCGTGACGACGACCGGCATTCAGGTCGACCCGACCGGCTCCGCAGGTCTGGCCGGGGTGCTCGAGTTGCGCCGCTCCGGCGCGATCGGCGACCAGGACCGCGTCGCCGTGCTGTTCACGGGAGTCCGGCGATCCTGATCTTTCGCCGCCGAGGTCTGCGTTTGCCGGGTTTCGGTTCCCGCCGGACATCATCGTGGTGGCGGCCGGGACCGCCGCCGCGCGCCGCCCGATCGACGCTCCCAGCGGGTCCGCTCACCTCACCGCGGCCCGGTCGCTGAGGAACGTGGTCGCGCTGGTGATGGTGGCGAGCCGCGGGTAGTCCTCCTCGTCGATCCGGTGTCCGGTGCGCTGGCTGAGCAGCTCGACCACCCTCAGGAAGTCGAGCGAGTCCAGACCGAGCGCCTCGCGCAGGTCGGCGTCGGCGCCCAGCTGGGCCAGATCGGCGTCCGGCGCTACCTCGCGCAGGGCGGTACGGATCAGCCTGTCCATGTCCTCGGGTTTCACAGCTCCTCCGGTCTCTGCAGCAACTGGCGGATGGCCAGCAGATATCGGGCGCCGCTCGCGCCATCAGTGACCCGGTGGTCGGCGGCCAGGCTGACGGTCACCAGGGGCCGCACTCCGAGCAGGCCGTCGATCGCCCAGGGCCGGTCGGATACGGTCCCGAAACCGACCAGGGCTACCTGCGGCGGGTAGATCACGCCGAGGATGCTCTCGACGCCCTGCTCCCCCAGGTTCGACACGGTGATCGTCGGATCGGACAGTTCGGCACGGCGCAACCGGCCGGCCCGGGTACGCAGCACCAGGTCCTTCAGTTTCGCCATGAGTTCGGTCAAGGCCAGCCGGTCGGCGTCGTGGATGGCCGGGGCGACCAGTCCACCGCCCCGCAGCGAGATGGCCACGCCGAGATGCACCGCTTCGGCCCGGGTGAACTGGCCGTCGACCACGAACCCGTTCAGGTCCGGCACCGCGCGGATGGCCAGTGCCGCCGCCTTCAGCAGCAGGGCGGCCGGCACCAGCCGCCCAGGTACGGGCAGCTCGCGGTTGCGGGCGCGCAACCAGGTCATCGCCGCGGCCAGGTCGACCGTCTCGGTCAGGTAGTAATGCGGGATCTCCCGCTTGGACCGGGCCATCAGCGAGGCGATCTGGGTCCGCATGGCGGACGCGCGGTCGGCAGTGGACGGAAGGCCGGCGGTAGATCGGCGATCCAACCGCTCGGCGGCTGCCCGGCGGACGTCCTCGGCGTCCACCGTATCGCCCGGACCATGCCCGGCGACCGTGCCCAGATCCACGCCGAGCTCGGTGGCCAGTCGCCGGGCCAGCGGAGAAGCGCGGACCCGGGCGCCATCCGGAACCGGTGGCGCCTCCGGGACGACGCGAGCCGCTGCCTGCAGGTCGGCCCGGGTGACCCGGCCGCCCGGGCCGGTGCCGGGCACCGACCCGAGGTCGATGTGCCGCTCGGCGGCCAGCTGCCGGACGAGCGGCGAGGTGACCGGGACCGCGGTACGCCCGGCTGCCTGTGCTGGCTCGCCTGCCGGGCCTGCCCCCGTTACCCGGGCTTGGTGGAGGGCCGGGTCGGGCACCGTCGCTATCATGGCGAGGGCCGTGCCGACCGGTACCCGCGTGCCGGGCTCGACGAGAAGGCGTTCGATTACTCCCGTGTCGAAGCACTCGACCTCGACCGCGGCCTTGGCGGTGTCGACCACGGCCACGATGTCGCCCTTGCGTACCCGATCACCCGGGTGCACCAGCCACTCCAGGAGGACGCCGGACTCCATGTCCGCGCCCAGGGAAGGCATCCGGAACTCAGCCATCGGAGCGCCCCAAGGCCGCTCGCACCGCGGCGACCACGCCCGCCGGCTGCGGCAGCGCCGCCTGCTCCATGTGTCGGGCGTACGGGATTGGCACCTCCGCCGAGCACACCCGCGCCACCGGCGCGTCCAGGTCATAGAAGGCCTGCTCGGTGATGCGCGCACTGATCTCGGCGGACAGGCTGCCGGAGCGCCACCCCTCGTCCACGATGACTGCCCGGTGCGTACGGCGGACCGAGTCGAGAAGAGTCGCGTCATCCAGTGGGCGCAGCGTACGCAGGTCTACGACCTCGGCGTCGATCCCGTCATCGGCGAGCCGGTCTGCCGCGGTCAACGAAGTACTCAGAGTCCCGCCGTACCCGATGATCGTGACATCGCTGCCCGGTCGGCGGACCGCGGCCGTGTCGATGTCCACCGCCGCGCCGCCGTCCAGCTCACCGGAGGCGTTGTAGAGTCCGCCGTACTCGAAGATGAGCACCGGGTCCGGACAGCGCAATGCCGGCCACAGCATGCCTCTGGCGTCCGCGACCGTGGCCGGGGCGAGGATGCGCAGCCCCGGGATGTGTGCGTACCAGCCCTCTAGGCTGTGCGAGTGTTGGGCAGCGAGCTGCCGGCCCGCGCCGGTCGTCATCCGGATGACCAGCGGCACGGCGAACTGTCCGCCGGACATGTGCAACAGCGTCGCCGCGTTGTTGATGATCTGGTCGAGCGCAAGCAGGCTGAAATTGACCGTCATCACCTCGACGATCGGCCGCATGCCGCCCAACGCCGCCCCGATGCCCGCACCGACGAAAGCGGACTCGGACAAGGGGGTGTCCCTGATCCGCTCCGGCCCGAACTCCTCGAGCAGCCCGAGGCTCACCCCGAATGCGCCGCCGTACGGGCCTACGTCCTCGCCCATCAGGAACACCCGCTCGTCCCGGCGCATCGCCTCGCGGATCGCCTCGCGGATCGCCTCGCGGTATGTCGTGTCAGCCATCGTGACTCCTGGACTCCGCATAGACAAAGCGGGTGAGATCCTCGATCGGCTCCAGCGGTGCCTCCTCCGCCGCCTGCACCGCAGCGTCGATCTCGGCAGCGATCTCGGCATCGAGCCGGGCAAGCGCGTCGTCGTCGAGTTCGGCATCGCCCCGCATGCGGCGGACCAGCGCGTCGATCGGGTCGTGCTGTTGCCACTGCGCTATCTCGGCCTTTTCCCGATACCGGTCCGGGTCGTACATCGAGTGCGCGCGGTAGCGGTAGGTACGAAATTCCAGGAAGTACGGCCCATGCCCGGCACGGACGAACTCGGCCGCCGCCCGGGTCTGTGTCTCTACAGCCAGGACGTCCATCCCATCGACGTCCACAGCGGACAGTCCGTAGGCGGCGGCCCGCGCGGCCAGGTTGGTTACGGCGTGGGCCCGGTCGATCCGAGTACCCATCGCGTAGAGGTTGTTCTCGCAGCAGAACAGGACCGGCAGGTGCCACAGCGCGGCGAGGTTCAGGCACTCGTGGAACTCGCCTTCGGCCACTGCGCCGTCTCCGAAGAAGCAGGCGGTGACCACCGGCCGGTCGGCCATCTGGTCGGCCAGCGCCAGCCCGACCGCTAGCGGCAAGCCGCCGCCGACGATGGCATTGCCGCCGTAGAACCGCGTGGCCGCGTCGAACAAATGCATCGAACCGCCCCGGCCCCGGCTACAGCCGGTGGCCTTGCCATACATCTCAGCCATCACCGAATGCATCGCGATCCCCCGCGCCAGCGCGTGGCCGTGCTCGCGATATGTGGAGACGATGGCGTCCGCCGGGGTCAGTGCTGCCATCGCGCCAGCCGCGACCGCCTCCTCGCCGATGTAGAGGTGCAGGAACCCACGGATCTTGGTGGCGCTGTACAGCTGGACGCACCGCTCCTCGAAGCGACGGATGCGCAGCATCTGGCGGAGCAGCTCGTAGTGGTGCTCGGCCCGATCGGTCGGAGCCGCGGCGGCGAGGTCGGCCGTGGTCATCGCGCATTCTCCAATGTGGACAGATCACCCTCGGGTAGGCCGAACTCGCGGGCCTTCAACAACCGGCGCATCACCTTCCCGCTGCGGGTGTGTGGCAGGTGGTTGTCGAACGCGATCTCCTTAGGGGCCATCACGCCGAGCCGGCGCCGGCCGAACGCGAGCAGGTCCAACCGCAGCTCGTCATCGGCGATCGCGCCGGGCCGCAGCGTCACGAACGCCTTGACCACCTCGCCGGCGACCCGGTCGGGCTTGCCGATCACGCCGGCCTCCGCCACGGCTGGGTGCTCCATCAGGATGCTCTCTACTTCGAACGGCCCGATCAGGTGGCCGGCGGACTTGATCACGTCGTCGGCCCGGCCGACGAACCAGTGGTAGCCGTCCGCGTCTCGCCGCGCCAGGTCCCCGGTCAGGTACCAGTCGCCAGCGAAGCACTTGGCGTACCGCGCGTTGGCGTGCAGATATCCCCGGAACATCGACGGCCAGCCGCGACGCAGCGCCAGTTCGCCGACCGTGTCCGGCGAGTCGACGACCCGTACCTGGCCCTCGTCGGTCACCTCGGCCCGGCCGTCCTCACCGCGCGCCAGTAGCGCGACCTCGACGCCCGGCATCGGCAGCCCCATCGAGCCGGGCCGGATGTCCAGCGCCGGGAAATTGCTGATCATGATGGCTCCGGTCTCGGTCTGCCACCAGTTGTCGTGCACCGGGTGACCAAGCGCCGCCTGACCCCAGACCACCGCCTCCGGGTTCAGCGGCTCGCCGACCGACGAGACATGCCGCAGCGCAGTGAGGTCGTAGCCGGCCGGCAGCGCAGCGCCGTGCCGCATCAGCATGCGCAGCGCCGTCGGTGCGGTGTACCAGACGGTCACCCGGTGTTCGGCCAGATTCGCGTACCAGCGGCGCGCCTCGAACTCGGCCGAATCGACCAGCACGGTGGCACCGTGGGTGAGCGGCGCGATGATGCCGTACGAGGTGCCGGTTACCCAACCAGGATCGGCGGTGCACCAGAAGACGTCGCCGGCCCGCAGGTCGAGCGCGTACGCCGCGGTCACATGGTGCGCGACCACCGCCTCGTGTACGTGCACCGCGCCCTTCGGCCGCCCGGTGGTGCCGCTGGTGAAGTGCAGCAGCGCCATCTCGCCGGGCTCGGTCGGCGGGACCTCGAACCGGTCCTCGACCGTGCGCAGACCCGCGTTGAGGCTGCTGGTACCCGGCGGCGGCGGGCCGTCCCCGGTGACCAGTACCCGCCGCAGGTTCGGTAGCCGGTCGCGCACCGGAGCGACCTTCTGGGCGTACAGCTCGGGCGTCGTGACCAGCACCATGCCGTCACCACGGGCCAGCCGCTCCCGGATCGGCTCCGGTCCGAAGGCCGAGAACAGCGGGGAGTAGACGGACGCGTGGCGAAGCGTACCGAGCGCGGTGACATAGAGCTCTGGCCCTCGGCCCAGCAGCGAGAAGACCCGATCGCCGCGACCGACTCCGAGCTGGTCCAGCAGGTTCGCAAACCGGTTGGTGCGGCGTAACAGATCGCCATAGGTCAGCTCGGTTACCCCGTCCGGGCCCAGGCAGCGCAACGCGACGGCGTCCCGCCGCTCCCCGGTCGCATGGCGGTCCACCGCTTCGTATCCGACGTTGAGCCCGCCACCTGGCAGCCCGCGGAGCAACCCTCGGGCCGAAGCCCAGGTGAAGCTCTGCCTAACCGCCGGATAGTCAGCGAGATTCGCGGCGGCACGATCAAGCGGTGTCTTACGAATCGTCTCCGATGGCATACCTCGACCGTCACCCGAGCGGCGCACCCCCGCCAGGGACTAAGGTCCCGGCATAGCGGGCTACTGCCCTTGTACGAGGTCGACGAGATTCCAGCGAGGCGATCCGGTCTCGGACCCTGCGCAAGCTCACCGCCAGGCAGCGCGCCACCGCCCGCGTCGCCGTCGCAGGGGTCCCCGGCGTGGTGTACATACTCGATCACGGGCAGCCCACCGCTGCAATTCGTGGGACGCCGGCTCTTACCGTATGTGCGTCCGGAGTGGACGTTGATCCCGGCGGTGGCGACGAACCCGCCGCGCTGGCGGACAGCGGCAATCGATGCTCGATCCTCCGGGGTACCCGGCACTGCGGGCGGGTCGCAGAACCTCATGCCGGGGTATCGCCGCGCCGGCCGACGATGGCCACCCGGTCTCGCTGCTCGGCATCCGCTGTCGGGGTACCCAGGTTGTCGAGCGCCGCGACGTACGCGTCAACCCAGCCCGGGTCCGCGAGCGTAGCGCCGGGCCCCGCTCGATCACATGCTCGTGGCGGACGCGTGGGTTGGGCGAAGACTGTGCGGATCGCGGCGGCACCCGCATCGAGGCCGCGTACCAACTGCCCGAGCTGCGCCTGCGCGCCCATTGGTGAGCGGTGGGCGGACTGCGGCAATATCCATCAGCCCTGCGCCAGGATCGTGCCAGCCGGCGGCGCCCGATCGTCACCTGGACACAGTGGGCGTGCCGATGGCGCGAGCCTGACGCCGGGCGCCGCGCCTCGGCGATGTCACGTTTTCAAACGCTGCGGCGTCTTAGTCAGGCGCGGCGGATGTCGTCACGCGGAGTGGACCAGGAACCGGAGACAGTGAAGATGTCTGACTGCGGCGTCGAGGTGTTCGAGGAGCATCGCGGCAGGTCGCTCAACGATCGGGCCCATAGTGGCGGTGTGGTTGATTGGGCTACCTACGCCGCGCAGGACTCTCGATGAACGGGGGGACGATGAGTTGGCTCGGCAGGGCTACCGGGTGGGTTTCCGGAAAGCGGACCAAGTGGGTGGTCCTTGTCTTCTGGCTGGTGCTGGTTGGGGTGGCCGGCCCACTGGCGGGCAAGCTGACAAGCGCGGAGAAGAACGACAACTCGGCGTGGCTTCCAGGCAACGCCGAGGCCACACAGGTGGTCGAGGTGCAGAAGAGGTTCCAGTCGGCCGACATCGCGCCGGCGGTCATCGTGTACGAGCGCCGGTCCGGGATCACGCCGGCCGACCAGACTAGGGCTGCCGCGGATGCCAGGGCTTTCCGCGACGTCGATGGTGTGGCGGGCGACGTGGTTGGTCCGGTTCCGGCCGGTGATGGCCAGGCGCTGCAGGTGGTCGTACCGGTCGACAGCGAGGGCGGTTGGGAGGAGATCGCCACGGTCGTGGACCAGGTGCGGGGTGTGGTGGGCTTTCGCCAGGATGGGCTCTCGGTGTATGTAGCCGGGCCGGCGGGCGTCGCGGCGGATTCGGCCGAAGCGTTCAAGGGCATTGACGGCACGTTGCTGTACACCACGGTGATCGTGGTCGTCGTCATCCTGCTGTTCACCTACCGCAGCCCGGTGCTGTGGCTGTTGCCGCTCATCTCCGCCGGCATCGCGTTGAGCACTGCCCAGGCCGTGATCTACCTGCTGGCCGAGTACGCCGGGCTCACCGTCAACGCCCAGAGCGCCGGGATCCTCACCGTGCTGGTATTCGGTGCCGGCACCGACTACGCGTTGCTGCTCGTCGCCCGCTACCGGGAGGAGCTGCGCCGGCACGAGGACCGGCACGAGGCGATGGCGCTCGCGCTGCGCCGTGCCGGACCCGCGATCGTCGCCAGCGCCGCGACGGTGGCGATCGGCATGCTCTGCCTGTTCTTCGCCGAGATGAACTCGACCAAGGGACTCGGCCCGGTGGCCGCGGTCGGTATCGTCATCGGCCTGCTGGCCATGATCACGCTCCTGCCTGCGCTGCTGGTGATCTGCGGGCGGTGGCTCTTCTGGCCGGTCCGGCCGCGGTTCGGTTCACCCGAGCCGACCGCGAATGGCGTCTGGGCACGGCTCGGTCGCGGCGTGGCCCGCCGCCGGCGGATCGTCTGGGTGGCGACCGCGCTGGTGCTCGGCGCGATGGCGCTCGGGCTCACCCAGCTCGACGCGACTGGACTGTCCGCTGAGGATTCTTTCGTCAACAGGCCAGACTCGGTCGTCGGCCAGGAGGTGCTGGGTCGGCACTTCGCGGCCGGACAGGGTCAGCCCGTGGTCGTCATCGGCAACGCCGAGGCCGCGCCGCAGCTTCGGGCGGTACTCGCCGCCACCCGCGGAATCACCGAGGTGCCGACCCCGGTGGTGAAGGACGGCTACGTCTACCTCGAGGGCACGCTGCAGGACCTGCCCGACAGCCAGGCCGCAGCGGCCACGGTCGAGCGGGTACGGGATGCCGCGCACGCGGTCAGCGGCGCCAACGCGAAGGTTGGCGGCATGACCGCGCTCACCCTGGACATGAACCGCGCGAACAGCCATGACAACAAGCTCATCATCCCGCTCGTGCTGCTCGTCGTGCTGCTGATCCTCGGCTTGCTGCTACGCGCGATCGTCGCGCCGCTGGTGCTCGTC
>JAEHDK010000453.1 GCA_016880465.1 Micromonosporaceae bacterium | reverse complement strand
GGGACCGGATGACCCGGGTCTTGCCCTGGCCCCGCTCGCCGAGGATCACCATGTCGTGCCCGGCGAGCAGGGCCCGCTCCACCTCCGGCAGCACGGTGTCGTCGTAGCCGACGACCCCGGGGAAGCGGGGCGCGTTCGCGCGGATCCGCTCGAGCAGGTTCTCGCGCAGCTCCTGCTTGACCGGGCGGTACCGGTGGCCGCTGGCGCGCAGCGCACCAACGGTACCGGGCAGATCGTCGGGTGGACTCGGGATGATCAGCTCAGTCGGCTCCGGCACTCCTCGACGCTAGCGCGGTCACCGGCCTCGTCGTTCGCCGGGCGCGGACGCGGGGCCCGGCTTAGCATGTGACGGTGTCCAGCTGGCTCGCCCGGTGGCCGGTGTACCGGCAGCTCACCGGCCGCGACCCGACCGGTCGCGGCGCGGCCGCGCGGTCGGCGCGCACGGACCAGCTGACCCCGCGTACGGCCACCGCGGACTCGGTGGCGCGGTCGGTCTGCCCGTACTGCGCGGTCGGTTGCGGCCAGCGGGTGTACGTGAAAGACGGTCAGGTGACCCAGATCGAGGGCGATCCGGACAGCCCGATCTCCCGCGGCCGGTTGTGCCCGAAGGGCAGCGCGAGCAAGGGCCTGGTGACGAGCCCGCTGCGCCAGACGACGGTACGGTACCGCCGGCCGTACGCGACCGAGTGGGAGGACCTCGACCTTGCCACGGCGATGGAGATGATCGCCGATCGGGTCGTCGCCGCGCGGGCGGCGACCTGGGAGGACCGGGACGCGCAGGGCCGGCCGCTGCACCGCACGCTCGGCATCGCCAGCCTCGGCGGCGCGACGCTGGACAACGAGGAGAACTACCTCATCAAGAAGCTGTTCACCGCGCTCGGCGCCCTCCAGGTGGAGAACCAGGCGCGGATTTGACACTCGTCCACCGTGCCCGGTCTGGGCACCAGCTTCGGCCGCGGCGGCGCCACCACCTTCCAGCAGGATCTTGCGAACGCGGACTGTGTCGTCATCGCGGGCTCCAACATGGCCGAGTGCCATCCGGTCGGGTTCCAGTGGGTCATGGAAGCCAAGGCGCGCGGCGCCCGGCTGATCCACGTCGACCCGCGGTTCAGCCGTACGAGCGCGCTGGCGGACACCTACGTACCGATCCGGGCCGGCACGGACATCGCCTTCCTCGGCGGGATCGTGAACTACATCCTGACCAACGAGCTGGACTTCCGGGAGTACGTGCTGGCGTACACCAACGCGGCGACGATCGTCAGCGAGCAGTACCGGGACACCGAGGACCTGGACGGACTGTTCTCCGGCTTCGACCCGGACAGCCGCAGCTACACCACGGCGAGCTGGCAGTACGCCGGGTGCGAGCAGGACAGCGACCGGTACGACACGGTGCTCGACCGGGCCATGGCCACCGGCCTGCGCCGCGAGTCGCACGGCGCGCCGGTGCGCCCCGGTCCGGAACGCGACGAGACGCTGCAACACCCGCGCTGCGTTTACCAGATCCTCAAGCGGCACTTCGCCCGGTATACGCCGGAGGCCGTCGAGCGGGTCTGCGGCATCCCGCCGGAGGTGTTCACCGAGGTGGCCCGCCAGTGGACCGGCAACTCCGGCCGGCAGCGGACCACCGCGCTGGTCTACTCGGTCGGCTGGACCCAGCACACCGTCGGCGTGCAGTACATCCGTACCGGGGCGATCATCCAGTTGCTGCTGGGCAACATGGGCCGGCCCGGCGGCGGCATCCTCGCCCTGCGGGGGCACGCGAGCATCCAGGGCTCCACCGACATCCCGACGCTGTTCAACCTCCTGCCGGGGTACCTGGCGATGCCGCACCATGTCCAGCACGAGACGTACGCCCAGTGGCTGGAGAGCATCCGGCACCGGGGCCAGAAGGGCTTCTGGACCGACGCGGCGGCGTACGCGACGAGCCTGCTCAAGGCGTACTGGGGCGACGCGGCCACGGCCGGGAACGACTTCTGCTACGACTACCTGCCGCGCTTGACCGGCGACCACGGTACGTACCAGACGGTGCTGTCCATGTTGGACGGTGGCGTCAAGGGGTACTTCCTGCTGGGCCAGAACCCCGCGGTCGGCTCGGCACACGGCCGTGCCCAGCGCCTGGGCATGGCCAAGCTGGACTGGCTCGTCGTGCGGGACCTGACGCTCGTGGAGAGTGCCACGTTCTGGCAGCGCGGTCCGGAGATCGAGACCGGCGAGATCGTACCCGGGCAGTGCGGCACCGAGGTGTTCTTCCTGCCCGCCGCGTCGCACGTCGAGAAGGCCGGCTCGTTCACCCAGACCCAGCGGCTGCTCCAGTGGCGGGAGAAGGCGGTCGACCCGCCCGGCGACTGCCGCTCGGAGCTGTGGTTCTTCTACCACCTCGGCCGCCTGGTCCGCGACCGGCTCGCGGGGTCCACAATGGACCGTGATTGGCCGGTGCGGGACCTGGTCTGGGAGTACCCGACGCAGGGCCCGCACGACGAGCCGAGCGCGGAGGCGGTACTCCGCGAGATCAACGGGTACGAGGTGGCCACCGGTCGCGCCCTGTCGGCCTACACCGAGCTGCGCTCCGACGGGTCCACAGTGGGCGGTTGCTGGATCTACTGCGGCGTCTACGCGGGCGGGGTCAACCTGGCCGCCCGCCGCAAGCCCGGCTCCGAGCAGGACTGGGTCGCCGCCGAGTGGGGCTGGGCGTGGCCGGCCAACCGGCGCATCCTCTACAACCGCGCGTCCGCCGACCCGAGCGGCCGGCCGTGGAGCGACCGGAAGGCGTACGTCTGGTGGGACGCGATACTCGGCGAGTGGACCGGCCGCGACGTGCCGGACATGGAGCGGACGAAGCCGCCGACGTACCGCCCCGAGCCGGCTGCCACCGGGATCGACGCGCTTGCCGGCGACGACCCGTTCGTCATGCAGGGCGATGGGAAGGGCTGGCTGTTCGCCCCGGCCGGGCTCGTCGACGGTCCGCTGCCCACGCACTACGAGCCGGCCGAGTCACCGGTACGCAACGCCCTCTACGGCCAGCAGAGCAACCCGAGCCGGATGACCTATGACCGGCCGGTGAACCCCACCCAGCCCAGCGGAAGCCCGGTCTTCCCGTACGTGTTCACCGCCGGCCGGCTCACCGAGCACCACACGGCCGGTGGGATGAGCCGCACGGTGGCGTACCTGGCCGAGCTGCAGCCCGCGATGTACGTCGAGGTGTCGCCGGAGCTCGCCGCCGAGCGGGGCCTGTCGCACCTCGGCTGGGCGCACCTGGTGACGAGCCGGGCGGCCGTGGAGGCGCGCGTGTTCGTCACCGACCGGCTCCGGCCGCTGCGGGTGCCGGGCCACGTCATCCACCAGATCTGGATCCCGTACCACTGGGGCGGTGCGGGGTTGACCACCGGCGACTCGGCCAACGACCTGTTCGGCATCACGCTCGACCCGAACGTGCTGATCCAGCAGAGCAAGGTCGGTACGTGCGACCTGCGGCCCGGCCGGCGGCCACGGGGTCCGGCACTGCTCGACCTGGTCCGCGACTACCGGCGGCGCGCCGGCCTGGAGGACTGATGGAGCGGATGGGCTTCTTCACCGACACCACCGTGTGCATCGGCTGCAAGGCCTGCGAGGTGGCCTGCAAGGAGTGGAACGGGGTGCCGGCCGGCGGCTTGAACCTGCTCGGCATGTCGTACGACAACACCGGCTCGCTCGGCGCGGACTCCTGGCGGCACGTCGCGTTCGTCGAGCAGTCCGGCCCGGACGGCGACCCGCGGTGGCTGATGATGTCGGACGTGTGCAAGCACTGCACCCACGCGGCGTGTCTGGACGTGTGCCCTACCGGGTCGCTGTTCCGCACCGAGTTCGACACGGTGGTCATCCAGCCGGACATCTGCAACGGGTGCGGGTACTGCATTCCGGCCTGCCCGTACGGGGTCATCGGCCAGCGCGCGGGCGACGGCCGGGCGTGGAAGTGCACGCTGTGCTACGACCGGATCGGCGCGGGGATGACGCCGGCCTGCGCGCAGGCCTGCCCGACCGAGTCCATCCGCTTCGGCCCGGTGGCCGAGCTCCGCGACATGGCCGAGGACCGGGTGCTCGCGCTGGCCGCCGCGGGGCAGACCCGGGCCCGGCTCTACGGGCACGACCCGGCCGACGGGGTCGGTGGCAACGGGGCGTTCTTCCTGCTGCTCGATGAGCCTGAGGTGTACGGGTTGCCGCCCGACCCGGTCGTCACGACGCGGGACCTGCCGGCGATCTGGCGGCGTGTCGGCGCTGCCGCGCTCGTCATGGCGGCCGCGGTCGCGGCCGCGTTCCTCG
>JAEHDK010000452.1 GCA_016880465.1 Micromonosporaceae bacterium | reverse complement strand
GTTGCTGATCCTGATTGAGCGTCGAGACCCTGAGCTTCTTCCTGTGGCGCTAACGATCATCGACGGCGCACATTTGCTCGTCCTGATGTGGCTGCAGCTCGATTACGCGTACTTCCTTGCGGCGGTCGGCAAAGGCATCATCGGGGCGACGTTTGGGTTCGTGTTTCTGGAGCATTCGGCGGTCGGAGTGGGGTTCGCTTCGGCAGCCGTGTCGCTTCTCGCCGGGTGGAGCGTCTATCGCGACGCACGCAATGCCTTTCTGCTCTATGCACCCAACTGCCCGACGGCGTCGGAGATATCACCGGGTGCTGCCTAACCAGCGGTTGCACTTGGCAGCCGCCACGGTAACATCCGGGCAGGTTGCGCGTGCAGCGCGCGGCCGCCGCAAGTGAACCGCAGGCGTTGGACGGACTGCACTCTTGCAATGAAGGCCTTAGGGGCCAATACGCAGTGCGTTCCGACGCCGGCAGCCGTCCGCTGCCACAGGTCGTTCGAGTTGCTCGCAGCACACCTTTGGGTGCATCACCCTAGGGATGAGTCGCTCAGGTTCTCTTCGGCCCGTACCCGACGCGCTGCGATGAAGCGAGTCAAAGCGGCAGCTGTTGTCCTCGTTTGTTTTCAGGCCTGCGCCGCGCCGCCTCTCAGCCAGTCTCCTGCTCCGCCACGCCTTGACGACGGATGGGATGTCGCCGCGCCGCGCCAAGTTCAGATCGACGAGCGCACCGTTGCGACGCTGGTCCGGGAACTCGCGGCGGGCGGGTCACCGAATGTCCATAGCGTGCTGCTCGCGCGCAACGGCAAGCTGGTGGTCGAGGCCTATTTCCCTGGTGAGGACAGCAACGGAAGGCAGCGACAGTTCAACAGCGAGTCTCTCCAGGAGCAGCACTCGGTATCCAAGAGTGTCACGGGGATTCTCGTGGGCATCGCCATCGATCAGCGTCTCATCGCGGGTCCTGGCGCGCGGCTGGCGACGTTCTTTCCTGACATGCGTAGTCTGACCGGTGATGCGATCAAGAGCGCCATTACTCTGCGCGACTGCCTGACGATGACGGCCGGCCTGGACTGGGATGAGTGGCGGCTTCCCTACACCGATCGTCGCAACGTCCTGGTCGCCATGAACCACAGCGCGGACCCGGTTCGATATGTTCTCGATCGACCCGCAATTGCAAAGCCAGGTGCCGAGTTCGCATATAACGGTGGTCTCTCGCTCGTGCTCTCTGAGGTGGTCCGCCGGGTCTCCGGCATGCACGCGGACGAATTCGCCGAACGATACCTGTTCGCGCCGCTCGGCATCACGGTGTGGTCCTGGGAGCGACTCAACGGCGGGACGCTTAACGCGGGTAGTGGACTCCAGCTCCGGCCGCGCGACATGGCAAAGATGGGACAGCTCGTGCTCGACGGCGGCCGTTGGCACGGGACACAGATCGTCAGCAGCGACTGGATACGCGAATCCACCGAACCACGCGTGCGCAATTTGCCTTCGCCATTCAATTGGCTGATGCGTCCCGGGCTTTGGATTGCCCGCAACGCCGGCTGGATCGTTCAGAACCCCGACGGATACGGATACCAATGGTGGCATCGCACGCTCCACGCCCGCGGCCGCCGGTTTTCCGCGTACTCAGCTGAGGGCCGCGGAGGCCAGCTCGTTATCGTCGTACCGGACCTCAGGTTGGTTGCGGTGTTTACGGGGTGGAACGACACGCTGCGGTCTTCTCCGATTCGCATCTTCGAACAGCGCATCCTCCCGGCTGTCGGCAGCGGGTGATTGATGACGCCGTCCAACAACAGCATGCAGCGGACGGCGCTACGCGCCGCCGCTGATGCTGAGCGTTAGGCGGCGGTCGACGATTCTGTGAGACGAATCGGCAGTAGCGCTGCGGTGCTCGCATGCGGTCCCTGTAGGAGTTGGGGCTACTGCTGACCACTCTGTCGTGCCGTGGTTGGCTGTGAGTGGATTGAAGCGGTCTACTCCAAGACTTGTTAGACCGCACGAGAGAGGTTTGAAGGATCCGAGGCACCTGATGCACACATATCCGCACAAGATCGAGAACGGCGAGGGCGAGGTGCTCACCTATCGATCGGAAATCCGCATGCTCGACATTCCAGCGGTCGTGTAAAAGGTGGCGTTTCCAGTTCTTCTAGCCCTCGGGACAATTCTTGGAAAGTACGACAAATTCAAAGACGCACCAGAGCCGGTCATGGAAACATAAGCCGGTGCTTCTCATTCGACGCGTGCGGTCTAACAACGCATGCACCAGACGGCGCGCGCTGCAGCACAGTAAGCGTGCGCCGCTGGTGATGCGCGAGCGTTGGGCAGACAGGAATTCTCATCAGACACATGCCCGTGCGAGCACAGCTGCTCGCGGCCCTTCGGCTACGGCGGCTTAACCTGATATAGTCTCACCGCTACCGACAGCTCGGTCACCGTTTTGCGCAATTCAGGAGGTGTATCATGCGAGCTCGGTTCGTCGGAGTCGTACTGCTGGCAGGCGCCAGTCTCATCGCGGCGCTCGTGCAGGCCCAGCCGGCGCCAGCCTGGGCCGGGACATGGACGCTCAACCTCACAAAGTCCAAGTACAGTCCGGGCCCGGCACC
>JAEHDK010000451.1 GCA_016880465.1 Micromonosporaceae bacterium | reverse complement strand
GGGCGCGGCGATCCACTCGGTCCGCGCGGTGCCGGCCGACCGGCTGGCGGACGTGGCGGGCTACGCGGCCGGCCGCGGCGAACCGCTGCACCTGCACCAGTCCGAGCAGCGCGCGGAGAACGCCGCCTGCCTCGCGTACCATCACCGGACGCCGACCCAGCTCGTCGCCGACGCGGGCGTGCTCGGCCCGGGTACGACGGCCGTACACGCCACCCACCTGACCGACCTCGACCGTACGGTGCTCGGCGACAGCGACACCGGCGTATGCCTGTGCCCGACGACCGAACGCGATCTCGCGGACGGCATCGGGCCAGCGCGGGCGCTGGTGGACAGCGGCAGCCCGGTCAGCCTTGGCTCGGACAGCCACGCGGTCATCGACCTGTTCGAGGAGGCCCGGGCGGTGGAGCTCGACGAGCGGCTGCGGTCGGAGCGGCGGGGTCACTTCTCCGCGGCCGAGCTGCTGGACGCGGCAACCCGGGCCGGCCACGCCGCGCTCGGCTGGCCGGACGCCGGGACGATCGCACCCGGCGCCCGGGCGGACCTGGTGACCGTGCGGCTCGACAGCGTCCGCACCGCCGGTGCCGCCGGCCCGGACGCGCTGGCCGCCGTCGTGTTCGCGGCCACGGCCGCCGACGTCACGCACGTGGTGTGCGACGGTGTGGTCGTCGTCCGGGACGGCGTCCACCGTGGACTGGATGACGTGGCCGGCGCGCTCGACGCGGCGATCCGGGCGGTGACGGCGTGACCAGCATGGCGGTGACCAACATCGGCGAGCTCGTCACCAACGACCCGGCCGCCGGCCACGGCCGGCTGGGAGTGCTGCCGGATGCCGCGCTCATCGTCGACGACGGGCGGGTCGCCTGGGTGGGCGCGAACGCGCTGGCCCCGGCGGCGGACACCGTGCTCGACGCCCAGGGCGGTGCGGTGCTGCCCGGGTTCGTCGACAGCCACACGCACCTCGTGTTCGCGGGCGACCGGGCGGCCGAGTTCGCCGCCCGGATGGCCGGCGAGCGGTACACCGGGGGCGGCATCGCAACCACCGTCGCGGCCACCCGGGCCGCCCCCGACGAGGAGCTGCGCGCGACCGTCGAGCGGCTGCGCCGCGAGGCGCTGCGCCAGGGCACCACCACGGTCGAGATCAAGTCGGGGTACGGCCTGACCGTACCGGACGAGGCCCGGATGCTGCGGATCGCGTTCGAGGCGTCGCCGGAGACCACGTACCTCGGTGCCCACGTCGTCCCGGCGGAGTACGCCGACCGCCCGGACGACTACGTGGCGCTCGTATGCGGCGCGATGCTCGACGCGGCGGTCCCGTACGCCCGCTGGGTCGACGTGTTCTGCGAGCGCGGCGCGTTCGACGCCGACCAGGCCCGCGCGGTGCTCGCCGCCGGCGTCGCGGCCGGCCTCGCGCCTCGCGTGCACGCCAACCAGCTCGGCCCCGGGCCCGGCGTCCGGCTCGCCGTCGAGCTGGGCGCGGCGTCGGCCGACCACTGTACCCACCTGTCCAACGCGGATGTCGCGCTGCTCGCCGGATCGTCCACAGTGGCCACCCTGCTGCCCGGCGGTGAGTTTTCGACCCGGTCGCCGTACCCGGACGCCCGCCGGTTGCTCGACGCCGGCGTGACCGTCGCGCTCGCGACGGACTGCAACCCCGGCTCGTCGTACACCTCGTCGATGCCCCTGTGCGTGGCGCTCGCGGTCCGCGAGATGCGGATGACCCCGGCCGAGGCGGTATGGGCGGCCACGGCCGGCGGTGCCCAGGCGTTACGCCGCACGGACATCGGGCACCTGGGCATCGGCGCCCGGGCCGACGTGCTACTGCTCGACGCACCGTCCCACCTGCACCTGGCCTACCGGCCGGGCGTACCCCTCATCCGCCACGTCCTGCACAACGGAGTGCTGACATGAGTACCGTCACCGTCCTGCCCACCGGAATCGCCGCGCTCGACGTCCTCGCCGTCGCCCGCGCGGGCGCCCACGTCGAGCTGGCTCCGGCCACCGTGGACGTGCTGGCGGCGAGCCGGTCCATTGTGGACCGCATCGAGCAGGACGGCCGTCCGGTCTACGGCGTGTCCACCGGGTTCGGCGCGCTCGCGACCACGTTCATCGCGCCCGAGCGGCGGGCCGAGCTGCAGCACGCGTTGATCCGCTCGCACGCCGCGGGCCTGGGGGCGCCGATGGACCGCGAGGTGGTCCGGGCGATGCTGCTGTTGCGGGTGCGTTCCCTGGCGCTGGGCCACTCCGGGGTCCGGCCGGCGGTGGCGCAGGGCCTCGTCGACCTGTTGAACCACGACATCACCCCGTGGGTACCCGAGCACGGGTCGCTCGGCGCGTCCGGCGACCTGGCGCCGCTGGCCCACTGCGCACTGGTCCTGCTGGGTGAGGGCTGGGTGGTCGGCAAGGACGCCACCCGGCAGCCGGCCGCCGAGGCGCTCCAGCGCGCCGGCCTGGTCCCGCTCGCGCTGGCCGCCAAGGAGGGGCTGGCCCTGATCAACGGCACCGACGGCATGCTGGGCATGCTGCTGCTGGCTATCGCCGACGCCGCACACCTGTTCACCATGGCCGACCTCACCGCCGCCCTCGCCATCGAGGCGATGCTGGGCAGCGACCGGCCGTTCCAGCCCGAGCTGCACACGATCCGGCCGCACCCCGGGCAGGCCGCCTCGGCCGCGAACATCTACGCGCTGCTGCAGGACTCGGCCATCATGGCCTCGCACCGCGACGACCTCACGCACGCCGTGCAGGACGCCTACTCGATGCGCTGCGCACCGCAGGTCGCCGGTGCCGCCCGGGACACGCTGGGCTTCGCCGCCGAGGTCGCGGCCCGCGAACTCGCCTCCATTGTGGACAATCCAGTGGTACTGCCGGACGGGCGGGTCGAGTCGACCGGCAACTTCCACGGCGCGCCGCTGGGCTTCGCGGCCGACTTCCTCGCGATCGCCGCCGCCGAGGTCGGCTCGATCGCCGAACGCCGGATCGACCGGCTGCTCGACATGTCCCGGTCGCGGGATCTACCGCCGTTCCTCACCCCGGACGCCGGGGTGAACTCCGGCCTGATGATCGCCCAGTACACGGCCGCGGCGATCGTCGCGGAGAACCGGCGGCTCGCCTCCCCCGCCTCGGTCGACTCGCTGCCCACGTCGGGCATGCAGGAGGATCACGTGTCGATGGGCTGGGCGGCGGCCGGCAAGCTACGTACGGTCCTGGACAACCTCGTCAGCGTGCTCGCGGTCGAGCTGCTCGCCGCCGTACGCGGCCTGCAGCTGCGCGGGCCGCTGTCGCCGTCACCGGCCGGGCAGGCCGCGGTGGACGCGGTCGCGGCATTCGCCGGCGAACCCGGGCCGGACATCTTCCTCACCCCGGTCCTGGAGGCGGCCCGCGGCCTTGTCGCCGGATCCGCGCTGCGGGCGCGCGTCGAGGCGGTGGTCGGTCCGCTCGCCTAGAACCCTTGGTGCACGCCGGGCCGGCCCGGCATCGACTACCCTAGATTGGCGAGGATAGCGGCCAACCGGCGGAATGCCTTGCCCCGGTGGCTGATCGCATCCTTCTCGGCCGGCAGCAGCTCGGCGTTGGTCCGGTCGTGACCGTCCGCCACGAAGATCGGGTCGTACCCGAAGCCATGGGTACCGCGCGGAGCGCGTACGAGCGTCCCGCGCATCTCGCCGTGCACCGTCCACTCGCGACCGTCCGGCAGGACGAGCGCCGCCGCGCAGACGAACGCGGCCCCGCGGTGCTCGTCGGGTACGTCGGCCACCTGCGCGAGCACCAGTTCGAGGTTGGCCAGGTCGTCGCCTTGCCGGCCCGCCCAGCGGGCGCTGAACACGCCGGGCATGCCGTGCAAGGCGTCGACGGCCAGCCCGGAGTCGTCGGCCACGGTGGCCAGCCCACTGTGTGCGGCGCCCTCCCGCGCCTTGCCGAGTGCGTTCTCGGCGAACGTGAGCCCGGTCTCCGGTAACTCCACATAGGACGGTACGGCCGCGAGCCCGACCAGCGGCACGTCCAGCCCGGCGGTGGCCAGGATCCGGTCCAGCTCCGCCAGCTTCTTCTCGTTGCGGGTGGCGAGCAGGACCCTCATCCGACCGCGGCCCGCTGGCGCGCGGTCAGCTCGGCGCACCCGGCGACCCCGAGGTCGATCAGCGTGTCGAGCTGGTCCCGGGCGAACACGCCCGCCTCACCGGTGCCCTGTACCTCGACGAAGTCGCCGGTACCGGTACACACGATGTTCATGTCGACCTCGGCCGTGACGTCCTCCGCGTAGCACAGGTCGAGCCGGGTTTCGCCGTCGACGATGCCGACGCTGACCGCGGCGACCGAGCGGTGCAGGGCCTCGGCGGGCGTGCCGGCCAGCATGCGATGGGTGGCGAGCCACGCGACGGCGTCGTGCAGCGCCACGTACGCCCCGGTGATCGCCGCGGTACGCGTGCCCCCGTCGGCCTGCAACACGTCGCAGTCGAGCACGACGGAGTTCTCGCCGAGCGCGGCCAGGTCGATGCAGGCGCGTAGGCTCCGGCCGATCAACCGGGAGATCTCGTGGGTACGGCCCCCGACCCGCCCCCGTACGCTCTCCCGATCCGAACGGGTGGTGGTGGCCCGCGGCAGCATGGCGTACTCAGCGGTGACCCAGCCGAGCCCGGAACCCTTGCGCCAGCGCGGGACTCCCTCGGTCACGCTGGCCGTACAGAGCACCCGGGTGGCGCCGAACTCCACGAGGACGGACCCTTCGGGGTGGATGCTCCACCGCCGGGTCAGCGTGATCGGTCGCAGCTGGTCGGGTCGGCGCCCGTCGGATCGAGCCATGGGGTCAGCCTAAGGCGCGCGTCAGAGCTGGTACCGCATGCCCGGCCGGGCGATGTCAACCGGCCCGCCGAACGCGGCTGAGGCCGCCTCGTAGGTCGTCGCCTCGCTGCCCCAGGCCGTGACGAGATGCGTCAGCACCAACCGGCCGACCTCGGCCTTCGTCGCGTGCTCGCCCGCCTCGCGCCCGGTCAGGTGCAGGTCGGGTGGGTTCTCGACGCCGTCGAGGTAGCTGGCCTCGCAGAGGAACACGTCGGCGCCCTGGGCGAGCCGGACGAGCGCGTCGCACGGTGCCGTGTCGGCCGAGTAGGCGAGCACCTTGCCGTCGTGCTCCAGGCGTACGCCGTACGTCTCGACCGGGTGGCTCATCTGGTCGACCGTGACGGTGAACGGGCCGATGGGGAACGTGCCCGGCTGGAGGCCGTAGAACGTGTAGACGTCCTCGACCGTACCCTCGTCCCCGCTGTTGTACGCGGCTGCGATGCGGTCCGGCGCGCCGGCCGGCGCGTACACCGGCAGGGGCGGGTACGGTCCGTCCGGCGCGTACCGGCGCACGACCACGTACGCGGCCGCGTCGAGCATGTGGTCGCAGTGCAGGTGGGTCAGCAGGATCGCGTCGACGGCCTTGAGGCCGGCGTACCGCTGCAGAGCCGACAGCGAGCCCGAGCCGAAGTCGATGAGCAGCCGGAACCCGTCGGCCTCCACGTGGTACGCGGAGTTGGCCGACTCTGGACCGGGAAAGCTGCCGGCGGATCCGAGGATCGTCAGCCTCATGCGGCCGCCCCGGCGGTGCTCGCCAGCGGTGCCGCCGCGACCGGCGTCCCGGCAAGGATCTCGGTACCGAGGAACCGCCGGGCCAGCTTCGCGAACGACGCCGCATCGCCGGTCGTCAGCAGCTGGTGCACCGGGGCCGGCTCGGCGACCGAGCGCAGCAGGTCGGCCTCGGTGAGCGTGCGGTAGACGTCCTTGGCCGTCTCGTCGGCACTCGACACGAGGGTGACTCCCTCCCCCATGACCAGGCTGATCATGCCCGTCAACAGAGGGTAATGCGTGCAGCCGAGAACCACCGTGTCGACCTGTGCGTCCTGGAGCGGGGCCAGGTACGCGCTGGCCAGGCCCAGCAGCGCGCGACCCGAGGTGATGCCGCGCTCGACGAAGTCGACGAACTGCGGGCAGGCGGCGCCGGTGACGGTGACGTGCGGCGCGGCCGCGAAGGCGTCCTCGTACGCCCGGCTGGTGATCGTCGCCGTGGTGCCGATGATGCCGACGTTGCCGTTGCGGGTGGCGGTGACGGCGCTGCGCACGGCCGGGCGGATCACCTCGACGACCGGCACCGAGTACCGCTCGCGCGCGTCGTGCAGGCATGCCGCGGAGGCGCTGTTACACGCGATCACGAGCAGCTTGACGCCCTGGGCGACCAGGTGGTCGAGGCAGCCGAGCGCGTAGCGGCGGACGTCCGCCAGCGGCTTCGGACCGTACGGCACGTGTGCGGTGTCCCCGAGATAGAGCACCTGCTCGTGCGGCAGTTGATCAAGGATGGCGCGCGCCACGGTCAGGCCACCGACTCCGGAGTCGAAGATGCCGATCGGCGCGTCCGTCACGCTGCGCAGCCTACTGCCGGAGACCGCTGACTCTGCCAGGTCCCATCGAACATGTCGCCAACGTGACAGCGGTTCACCAGGCACCGAACGGCGCCGATCGCGTTACGCTGCACGACCGCCACTCTTGCCGGGAATGGCGTGTCGATCTAGGCCCAGAGCTGGCCCTCGAGGGCGGCCTCCGCGTCGGCGAGGGTACCGCCGTAGGCGCCGGTCGACAGGTACTTCCAGCCACCGTCGGCGACCAGGAATGCGACATCGGCCCGCCGGCCCGCCTTGACCGCCTCGTGCCCGGCGACCAGGGCGGCGTGCAGGACCGCGCCGGTCGAGAAGCCGACGAACAGCCCTTCCACCTCGACCAGCTGACGGGTACGCAGCACCGCGTCGCGGGTACCCACCGAGAACCGTCGGGTGAGGACAGTCGCGTCGTAGAGCTCGGGTACGTAGCCCTCGTCGATGTTGCGCAACCCGTAGACGAGCTCGCCGTAGCGCGGCTCGGCGGCGATGACCTCGATGCCCTCGACCTTCTCGCGCAGGTACCGCCCGGTGCCCATGAGCGTGCCGGTGGTACCCAGGCCGCCCACGAAATGCGTGATGGTCGGCAGGTCGCGCAGCAGCTCGGGGCCGGTCGTCTCGTAGTGCGCGCGGGCGTTCGCCGCGTTGCCGTACTGGTACAGCATCACCCAGTCCGGGTGCTCGGCGGCGAGCTGCTTCGCCAGCGCCACCGCCTGGTTCGAGCCGCCCGGCCCGGGCGAAAAAATGATCTCCGCGCCGTACATCCGGAGCACCTGCACGCGTTCGGCCGACACGTTCTCGGGCATCACGCAGACCAACCGGTACCCCCGGAGCTTCGCGACCATGGCCAGCGAGATGCCGGTGTTGCCGCTGGTGGGCTCCAGGATGGTGTCGCCCGGCCGGAGCTCGCCGGCCCCCTCGGCGGCCCGGACCATCCACAGCGCGGCGCGGTCCTTCACGCTCCCGGTCGGGTTGCGATCCTCCAGCTTGGCCCACAGCCGCACCTCGGTGGACGGCGAGAGGCGCGGCAGGCCAACCAGCGGGGTGTTGCCGCAGGCGTCGAGCAGGCTGTCGTAGCGGGCCATCGGGGCCTCCCCGGCCGCGTCGCTCAGCGGCCCGCTGGGACCGGGCCGCCGGCTCCGCCGGCTGCCGCCCGATCCGCCGCTCCGCCGGCGACGGCCGGCAGGATCGTGACGGTGTCCCCGTCGTCGAGCTTCACGTCGAGCGGGGTGAGGCCCGACGGCGCCAGGAAGCGGACGTCCTCGTCGTTGACGTAGACGTTGACGAACCGGTGCAGCGAACCGGCGGTGACCAACCGGTCGCGCAGGCCGGGGTGGCTCCCATCCAGGTTGGTCAGCAGGTCGCCCAGGGTCTCGCCGGTCCCCTCGACGGCCTTCGCGCCGCCGGTGTAGGACCGCAGGATCGTCGGGATGCGAACATTGATCGCCATGACTCAATCTCTCCTCAGGGGCTGGATATACGGACGACGGGCGCGGCTCAGTGCGCGCTGCGACACTCGTAGTCGACCGTCGTCGGGGTCTGCCCGAACAGGTAGGACTGAACGGCATTCCGGTCCACCGCGGCGTCCGCGACGCGCTGGTCGTCCGCGTGCTGACCGTCCACGAGCTGGACCGGTTCCTCGGTTACCGCGCCGTCGGCGATGCGGAACGACCGGATCTGGGTGGTGTCCGGATCCCGCGTCGAGACCAGCAGATAGTGCGCCTCGGGCCAGCCCGCGAGGTCGGCGTCGGTACGGGACGGGTACGCCTCGGTCGCCGTGTGCGAGTGGTAGATCACGACCGGCTCCTCGTCCCGGTCGTCCATCTCCCGCCACACCCGCAACTGCTCCATCGAGTCGAACTCGTAGAACGTCATCGAACGAGCCGCGTTGTCCATCGGGATGTGCCGCATCGGCCGGTCGGCGCCCACCGGACCGGACACGATGCCACATGCCTCGTCCGGGTGATCCCGGCGGGCATGGGCGACAATCGCGTCCACGATCGCCCGATCGATGGTGAGCACGACTCACAGCGTACCGGTCTGGGTGAGGCCGATTACCGTGGCCGCGGTCACCAACTCACACCGGTACGGGTCGCATGGTGGTTACCGGCGAACCTCAGCTTTCACACTAGTTACAGCCTATTTGTGACACTACTGACCGGTACATTACCTTCACGAGGAAGGCATGGCTTGTCCATCGGCCCTCCCGGCCGTGCCCGAACGCGAGGATATCGATGGCGAGGAGTGGCGAAGCCCACACAACTGGCCTCTGACCAGGGGTTTCAAGCTGCCTACCCTTACCCGATGCCGAACGACAACGACGTCGACACGCGACGTAACTCGATCCGCCGGCTCAGCCGGCTAACCGCGGCGTCCGTCCGCCAGCTCGCCCGGCTCGCCGCGCTGCTCGGCCGGTTCCTCATGCTGGTCGGCCG